>NZ_BCBD01000059.1:0-30122 GCF_001320345.1 Pseudomonas sp. NBRC 111127
ACGCACGATGGTGTCGTAGACCGCAATGTCGCCGTGCGGGTGGTACTTACCGATCACGTCACCGACCACACGGGCGGATTTCTTGTACGGCTTGTTCCAGTCGTTGCCCAGTTCGCTCATCGCATAGAGAACGCGACGATGCACGGGCTTCAAGCCGTCACGTGCATCGGGCAGCGCTCGCCCGACAATCACGCTCATCGCGTAGTCGAGGTAGGACTGTCTCAGTTCGTCTTCGATATTGACCGGGAGGATTTCTTTGGCCAGTTCGCCCATGAGAAGCCTGATTCCTTTTTCTGGTGAAACTTCGCAGCTCCATCAAGGGCCGAACGAAGCTCGCCGCCGCAGCGCATAAGGGTGCGACGACTTACGACAAATCAATGAGTTGTGCCATGGATCTGCGCAATGAAGGCCGCCGTGATGGGCGGTCTTGGAAACTGCCGGATGTTACCACAAAGGCGGGTGCGGTGGGGAGATGTGGCGGGCAGCCAGAAGCAGGTTCGAATCTTGATTTGCTGTTGCCTGTGCCGGCCTCTTTGCGGACTTACCCGCGAAAAGGCCGGCACATTTGTCAATGCAGGCGCTTGCGGCACATCAACTGCGCCAGCTTGGCGGTATCCGGACGTTCGACAATGCCGCGCTCGGTCACGATCACGTCGATCAGGTCTGCCGGGGTCACGTCGAACACCGGGTTGAACACCTCGACCTCCGGGGCCACCCGGGTGCCGGCGTAATCCAGCAGTTCATCGGCCTCACGCACTTCCAGGGGGATATCCTCGCCGGTCGCCAGGTTCAGGTCGATGCTGGTGCTGGGCGCCACCACCATGAAGCGCACGCCATGGTGCATGGCGCTGACCGCCAGCTGGTACGTGCCGATCTTGCCGGCCATGTCGCCATTGGCGGCAATGCAGTCCGCCCCCACCACCACCCAGGTGATGCCCTTGGTCTTCATCAGGTGGGCCAGCGCCGAATCGGCGCACAGGGTGGTCGGGATGCCTTCGTTGGTCAGCTCCCACGCGGTCAGGCGCGAGCCCTGCAGCCAGGGGCGCGTCTCGCCGGCATACACCCGCTCGACCATGCCTTCGAGGTAACCGGCACGGATCACCCCCAGCGCGGTGCCGAAGCCCCCACTGGCCAGCGCACCGGCATTGCCATAGGTGAGCAGGGTCTGGGCGTTGCCCTGGTGGCGGCGGATCAGCTCGGTGCCGTGCTGGGCCATGGTCAGGTTGGCTTCACGGTCGCTTTCGTGAATGGCCAGCGCTTCGGCCTCGCACGCGGCCAGCACGTCTTCGTCCGGGCGCAGGCGCTGCAGGCGCTCGCGCATGCGGTTCAGTGCCCAGAACAGGTTGGCAGCCGTGGGGCGCGCCTCGGCCAGGGTGAGAAAGTCCTCTTCCAGGTCCAGCTCCCAGTCACCACCTTCGGCCAGCCGCTCTTCCAGGGCCAGCACCAGGCCGTAGGCCGCCGCGATACCGATCGCCGAAGCACCGCGCACCGCCATGTCGCGGATCGCGGCTGCCACCTGCGCGACATTGTCGCAGGCCAGCCAGCACTCCCGGGACGGCAGCAGGCGCTGGTCGAGCAGGTGCAGGACGCCGCCCTGCCAGCGGATCGCGGTCACCTTCTCCGCCGCCAATAGTCGCTCGCGCATTGCCTCTCCCTGTCGTTCGGATATCAAAAGCCGGCGATTATAGCGAGCCTGGGGGCCGAGCGCTCGGGTATACTCCGGCCTTTTCGAGCGCAAGCCGCAAGCTACGAGCGGCAGGAAAAAGCGAATGCGTACAAGGTCTGCTTTTTCTTGCTGCCTGGGGCTTGCAGCTTGCAGCTTAATAGCCAAGCTTCTGAGGACTGCCCAATGAGCAACGTCGACCGCGCCGAAATCGCCAAGTTCGAAGCGCTGGCCCACCGCTGGTGGGACCGTGAAAGCGAGTTCAAGCCGCTGCATGAAATCAACCCGCTGCGCGTCAACTGGATCGACGAACGCGCCAGCCTGGCCGGCAAGAAGGTGCTGGACGTAGGTTGCGGCGGCGGCATCCTCAGCGAAGCCATGGCCCTACGCGGCGCCAGCGTTACCGGTATCGACATGGGCGAGGCGCCACTGGCCGTGGCCCAGCTGCACCAGCTGGAGTCTGGCGTGCAGGTGGAGTACCGGCAGATCACCGCCGAAGCGCTGGCCGAAGAAATGCCTGAACAATTCGATGTGGTCACCTGCCTGGAAATGCTCGAACATGTGCCCGACCCGTCGTCGGTGATCCGTGCCTGCTACCGCATGGTCAAGCCGGGCGGCCAGGTGTTCTTCTCCACCATCAACCGCAACCCCAAGGCCTACCTGCTGGCCATCGTTGGCGCCGAGTACATCCTGAAGATGCTGCCGCGCGGCACCCATGACTTCAAGAAGTTCATCCGCCCCTCCGAACTGGGCGCGTGGAGCCGTGATGCCGGCCTGCAGGTCAAGGACATCATCGGCCTGACCTACAACCCGCTGACCAAGCACTACAAGCTGAGCAGCGACGTCGACGTCAACTACATGATCCAGACCCTGCGCGAGGAATGAGCATGCGTTTGCGAGCGGTACTCTTCGACATGGACGGCACCCTGCTCGACACGGCGCCGGACTTCATCGCCATCTGCCAGGCCATGCTCGCCGAACGCGGCCTGCCGCCGGTCGATGACACGCTGATCCGCGGGGTGATTTCCGGCGGTGCGCGGGCCATGGTCGCCGCCACCTTCGCCATGGACCCTGCAGCCGAAGGCTTCGAGACCCTGCGCCTGGAGTTCCTCGAACGCTACCAGCGCGACTGCGCGGTGCACAGCAAGCTGTTCGACGGCATGGCCGAACTGCTGGCCGACATCGAGAAAGGCAAGCTGCTGTGGGGCGTGGTCACCAACAAACCGGTGCGCTTCGCCGAGCCGATCATGCAGCAACTGGGCCTGGCCGAGCGTTCGGCGCTGCTGATCTGCCCAGACCATGTGAAAAACAGCAAGCCGGACCCAGAGCCGCTGATCCTGGCCTGCAACACCCTGAACCTGGACCCGGCCAGTGTGCTGTTCGTCGGCGACGACTTGCGCGACATCGAGTCGGGCCGTGACGCCGGCACCCGTACCGCCGCGGTGCGCTACGGCTATATTCACCCAGAAGACAACCCCAACCACTGGGGCGCCGACGTGGTGGTGGACCACCCGCTGGACCTGCGCAAGGTGATCGACAGCGCGTTGTGCGGTTGCTGAAGTTGCAAGCCACAAGCTGCAGCAGCCCACATCGCCCAGCTTTTTCTTGAAGCTTGCAGCTAAAAGCCCCGAATCAAGGACTTACTATGTTCGACTACACCGCCCGCCCCGACCTGCTCAAAGGCCGGGTCATCCTGGTTACCGGTGCCGGCCGCGGCATCGGCGCTGCTGCTGCCAAGGCCTACGCTGCACTGGGCGCCACCGTGCTGTTGCTGGGCAAGACCGAAGCCAACCTGAACGAGGTCTACGACCAGATCCTGGCCGCCGGGCATCCGCAGCCGGTGGTCGTTCCGTTCAACCTGGAAACCGCGCAGGCACATGAGTACGACGACCTGGCGGTCATGATCGAAGAGCAGTTCGGCCGCCTTGACGGCCTGCTCAACAACGCCTCGATCATCGGCCCGCGCACGCCACTGGAACAGCTGTCAGGCGACCATTTCATGCGCGTGATGCACATCAACGTCGATGCCACGTTCATGCTCACCAGCACCCTGCTGCCGCTGCTGAAGCTGTCGGAAGACGCCTCGGTGGTGTTCACCAGCAGCAGCGTGGGGCGCAAGGGCCGTGCCTACTGGGGCGCCTACGGCGTGTCGAAGTTCGCCACCGAGGGCCTGATGCAGACCCTGGCCGACGAACTGGAAGGCGTGGCGCCGGTGCGGGCCAACAGCATCAACCCCGGGGCCACGCGCACAGCGATGCGGGCGCAGGCTTACCCTGGCGAGAACCCGCAGAACAACCCGCTGCCTGAAGAAATCATGCCCGTGTACCTGTACCTGATGGGGCCGGACAGCAAGGCCGTGAATGGGCAGGCGCTGAACGCCCAGTAACGGCTGGGATTGCCGGGGCCGCAGCGCGGCCCATCGCGGCCTTGCTTCGCAGCGGGGCGGGCCTACCCGGCGGCCAACGCCGGGCGCATACGCCCCTGCTGGCGCCCCTCAAGCTGCATGCACCGCTCCAGGAACAGGAACATGCAGTCGTAGCTCTTGCAGATCGCCCTGCGCAACTCGGTGCGCAAGCCCAGGCTGGGGTTCTCGCCGGCCAGGGTACAGATGATTTCCAGCGCTTCCCACGGGTGCGCATCGTCATACTGGGCGTGCATCTTCAGCCATTTCATCGCCCGCTTGCGCCCTTCCTCCGGGAAGCCCATGGCGTAGGTGTCGGTCGAACACACCACTGCCGACCATTCGCCCGTCGCGCCTTCGATGGCATAGTTGGTCGCGGCCATGGCAATGGCCAGGTTCTCGGTGGCACACACCCGCCAGCACCAGTCGTTCAGGCCGTTGAGCTCCGGCGGCACGTCCTGGGCCTGCAGGTCGTGCAGGTGCACACCATGCGCCTGGCACCAGTTCACCCAGTAATCGGCATGGTTGAGCTCGACCCGGATATTGCGCATCAGCCAGCGCCGTGCCATGTCCTCACCCTGGTGCCGACCGTAGCGGGTCTTGGTCAGGTTGTGGGCCATGTACAGCGAGAACTGCTCCACCACCGGCCAGCCGCCAATCAGGTACTGGCGAATGGTCGATTGCTTCAGCTGGCCATCGCGCAGGCGTGCATAGAACTCATGCTCCACGACCCGGCGCTTGCTCTCGCGGCAATCTTCAATCAGTTGCTGAGCCCATTGGGGGTAACTGGCCGGGTCCATCAACGGCCCGATACGAACGAATGCATCAATCACTTTCAGCTCCTTGGTCCTTGTGATTTCCAGCTAACGAAAGGTGCCAGGTGCACGCTGCAACAGAGGCCTGGCGGCGATCCGTTGGCGCTGCAGACTGTCACAGGTGAACACCTGGGGGCGTTCGATCAGGTAGCCTTGGGCGTAATCCACGCCAATTTCCTGCAGGGCCTGCTCGATCAGGGGCGTTTCGACAAACTCGGCGATGGTGCGCTTGCCCATCACATGGCCGATATGGTTGATGACTTCGACCATGGCCCGGTTGACCGGGTCGTCGAGCATGTCCTTGACGAAACTACCGTCGATCTTGAGGTAATCCACGGGCAAATGCTTGAGGTAGGCGAACGAGGACATGCCGGCGCAGAAATCATCGAGCGAGAAGCGGCAACCCAGGCCCTTGAGCTCGTTGATGAAGCGGATGGCGCTGCCCAGGTTGGCGATGGCGCTGGTTTCGGTGATTTCGAAGCAGATCATCCGCGGCGGAATGGCGTACTCGACGAATAGCCGCTGCAGGTATTCCAGGAACTTGTCATCGCCGATGCTCGACCCCGACAGGTTGATCGCGCAGGTCGACAGCGGCCCTTCCCGCCCCTCGTCCAGGCACTGGCGGATGACCATGAATACATTGCGTACCACCCAGCGGTCCAGCGCCGTCATCAGGCCATAGCGCTCGGCCGCCGGAATGAAACTGCTGGGCAGGATGGTGCGGCCGCTTTCGTCGTGCAGGCGCAGCAGAATTTCGATATGGCCCGGCCCCTCGAAGGTTTTCAGCGGGGCGATTTCCTGCGCGTACAGGCAGAACCGGTTCTCTTCCAGGGCAACATGCAAACGCTGGATCCAGGCCATTTCGCCAAAGCGCATGGACAGCTCGCTATCGTCGGCGTGGTACACCTGCACGCGGTTACGGCCTTTTTCCTTGGCCATGTAGCAGGCCATGTCCGCGGCACGTAACGAGGCTTCAAGGGTGCTGGGGGCCTGGGCCATGTGCACCAGGCCTATGCTGACCGTGGTCACGAACGGGCGGCCTTTCCACACGAAGTGCAGGCTTTGCACCAGCTGGCGCAGTTGCTCGGCGATGCGCTCGGCCTGGTCGCTGGGGCAGTTTTCCAGCAACACGCCAAATTCGTCGCCCCCCAGCCGCGCCAAGGTGTCGCCCTCACGCAGGCCAGACTGCAGCACGGCACAAATGTGCCGCAGCAGCTCGTCGCCAGCGGCGTGGCCGCAGGTGTCATTGACCAGCTTGAACTGGTCCAGGTCCAGGAACATCAGTGAATGCCGCCCGGCTTGGCGGGCCAGGCCATTGAGCGCCTGCTCCAGGCGGTATTCGAACTCGCGGCGGTTGGCCAGCCCGGTCAGGGCATCATGGGTAGCCTGCCAGGACAGGTTGGCAATGTACTGGCGCTCCTGGGTCATGTCGTGCAGCACCAGCACAATGCCAGCAACCTGCCCGTCATTGACGATTGGCGAGCCCACCAGGTTGATTGATACCGTGCTGCCGTCCAGGCGCTGGATCAGCCGCGCATGCTCTGCGCCGCCGTTGAGGCTGCCGTTTAGCACCTGTTCGACCAGGCTGGTGCCGTTTTCTTCGGCGTGCTCGTCGACCAGGCTGAACAATGCCGAAAGCGGTAACCCTTGGGCCTGGGCGGCCTGCCAGTGGGTCAGCTGTTCGGCGGCCGGGTTCATGTAGCCGATGCAGCCCTGCACATCGGTGGTTATCACCGCGTCGCCGATGGCCTGCAGGGTAATCTGCGCCCGCTCTTTTTCTTCCTGCAGGGCACTGGCGAAAGCCTGGCGCTGGGCCAGCAGCTTGCTGGAGCGGCGCCAGGCAATACTGATCAGGAACATGGCCGTCAGCAGGTTGGTGAACAGCAGCACCCGCAGCAGCATGCGGGACCCTTCGCCCAGCGCATCGCTGAAGGCCTTGGCCGCCGGCGTTACCCCTTCGTTGATGCTGACGATGCGCGCTTTCCAGGCTGCGACCGTACCGGCGTCCACCGGGCCCGCAGCGAAACGCTGGTGTATCTCGCCTGCCAGCACATCCAGCTTGTCCAGGTAATCGTCACCGACGTTCCAGTAGTCGATGGCAGTCTGCATGTAGCTGATGTTGCGGAAGTTGCGGTAGAACCAGATGATCCGTTGCACGTCGTCGGCATGGTTGCCGCCCTGGAGTACCGCCTGGCGCGCGGCTTCCAGGTCGGGGTGCGGCTGGTCGAGCAACTCGCGCACCTTCTGGTCGCCCTGGGGCACGGTTATGGCCTGGCGATAGCGCTGGTAGGTACTCTCGTCGCGGGTCTCGGCGTACAGGTTGAGGTAATAGATGGCATCTTTCTGCGCCTTGGACCACAAACTCTCGCCCGCAACGTAGGCGCGCACGGACGACAGCGTGTACAGGCTGAGACTACCCAGCGCCACCTGGAAGACCACGACGGCGATGAAGGGCCAGGTAATGCCCAGCAGCTTTGGCGCTTCGAGTGTGCGATGTCCCTTCATGGAGTCCCTGTCACAGAGCAGATAAGGCGCAAATCGACCCAGACAAGCACAGCGTAGGCCATTTGCCATCGCTGTGAAGGGGATTTTTATGACAAGGCAGCGGGGGGCTTTGCGCAGCCTGGGTCGGCCCAGGATTCAGCTCTGCTGCAGATGCCCGTACAGCTTGGCATACAACCCGCCTTCGGCAATCAGCTGCTGGTGGTCGCCATCTTCCGCCACATGCCCACCATCGAACACCAGTACCCGGTCGGCCTGTTTCACGGCCGACAGGCGGTGGGCGATGATCAGCGTGGTGCGACCACTGAGGAAGCGCGCCAAGGCCTGGTGCAGGTTGTATTCGGTGGCCGCGTCCAGCGCCGACGTGGCCTCGTCGAGGATCACCACCTTGGGCTCGGCCAGCACCATGCGGGCGATGGCCAGGCGCTGGCGCTGGCCGCCGGACAGGCGCACACCCGACCGCCCCACCACACTGTCCAGGCCCTGCGGCAAGGCGGCGATGGTGGCGTCCAGCTGGGCGATGCGCAGCGCCTGCCAACAGGCCTCGTCACTGCAGTCACGGCCCATGGTGAGGTTGGCACGCACGGTGTCATTGAACAGCGATGGGTGCTGCAGTACCACTGCCACGTTTTCGCGCAGGGTTTCCAGGCCGATTTCCTGCAAGCTGGCCCCGCCAAAGCGGATGGTCCCGGCCTGGGCGCTGTACAAGCCCAGCAGCAGCTGCACCAGGGTGCTCTTGCCGCCGCCGCTGGCACCGACAATGGCCACCTTCTCACCCGGCGCAATCGACAGGTCGAGGTGGTCGAGCACGGGCTCATCGGCATAGGCAAAGCGCAGGTCACGCACCTCGATACCGACCGTGTCACGGCCGGCGAACGGGTCGCTGGCCGCCGGGTACTGCGGCTCGTCGGCCCGCGCCAGCAGCTCGTTGAGGCGGTTGAGGGCGCCGCCGGCGGCATAGTAGGCGTATTGCAGGTTGAGCAACTGCTCGACCGGGCCGATCATGAACCACAGGTAGCTGAACACCGCCAGCATCTGGCCGATCGACAGGTCGGAAAACAGCACGGTCAGCATGGCCGCCGCGCGGAAAATGTCGATACCGAACTGAAACAGCAAACCACTGGCGCGGCCACTGGCGTCGCTTTTCCATTGCGAGTCGACGGCATAGTCGCGCACTTCGCGGGCGCGCAGCCCCAACCGGCCGAGGAAATAGCCCTGGCGGTTGCCGGCACGTATTTCCTGTATGGCATCGAGGGTTTCCGCCAAGGCCTGGGTGAACCGCGCGGTACTGTCGTTCTCGAGCTTTTTGAGATGCTTGACGCGTTTGCCCAACTGCACGGTGAAATAAATCACCAGCGGGTTGAACAGCAGGATCAGCAACGCCAGTTGCCAGTGCATCCAGATCAGGATGGCGGCCGTGCCGGTCAAGGTGAGCATGGCCACCAGGAAGCGGCTGAGGGTTTCGCCCACGAACTTGTCGAGGGTGTCCAGGTCGGTGACTAGGTGCGTGGTGACCGTGCCACTGCCCAGGCTTTCATATTCCTGCAGCGAAATACGCTTGAGCCGCTCGATCAGGCGGATGCGCAGGCGGTAGACGATGTCCTTGGCCAGGCCGGCGAACAACTTGGCCTGCACCACGTTGAAGGCCAAGGCGGCCAGGCGCAGGCACAGGGTAAGGTACAGCATCAGGCCGATGTAGCCGGCGGCCACCTGCCAGCCCGACGGCAGCAGGTGGTTCATCCACTTCAGTGCCGCATCACCATGGCCGAGTAGCACTTCGTCTACCAGCAACGGCAGCAACAGCGGGATGGGCACGCTGCAGCAGGCCGCGAGCACGGCGATCAGGTTGGCCGACCAGAGCTGCTTGCGGTGGTGCAGGGCCAGCCGGCGGATTTCCGCCCAGCTCAGCCGATCGGCCGCCGTGCAGGGCTTGCCCGGTACCGGGTCGGGGGACCCAGGCAGGTCAAGCACAGGTGGCCTGCTGCAGCCAGCGGCCGAGCAATGGTTGCAGGCGCTCCAACGGCTGGTAGCCGTTGGTCAACAGCGCCAGTTGGCCGTTGCGCTCGGCGAGCAGGGTCGGAAAACCGGCGATGCCCAGGTCCTGGGCCCAGACGAAATCGGCGGCGGTGGCGGCGCGGGTATCGGTCTGGGCGAAGGTGGCGGCGAATACGGCACGGTCGAAACCGGCCTGTTCAGCCAGGTCGACCAGCTGTGGTGCGGTGGTCACATCCATGCCCTGCTCGTAGAAAGCGCGCTGGATCAGCGCCAGCAGCGGCCAGACGCGCTCGCCACCCAGTTCGCGGGCGCTGACCAGGGCGCGGCAGGCCGGCTCGGTGTCGTAGACGAAACCGTCCGGCATGGCCCCTTCGAAGCGGAACGCCTGGCCCGTGGCATCGGCCACCGCCTGCCAGTGTTCGAGGATGTACTTGCGCGTGGCGCTGTCCAGCGCACTGCCGCCGGTGCGCAGCCCGCCCACCACCAGGTGGGTGGGCACACCCGCCTCATGCGCCTGGGCGATCAGGGCCGCGGCCACTGGCGCGAAACCCCAGCACCAGGAGCACATCGGGTCCATCACATAGATCAGGCGGGCAGACATGCATCAGGCCTCGGCTTTGTAGTTGTAACCGATCGGGTGCGGCAGGTTGCGCGCCTTGGCCAGCTCGATCTGCTTCTGCCGGTCGATGGCGCTGCGGCGGGTCTTTTCGCTCAGGGTGTCCCAGCAATGCGGGCAGCTGACACCTGGCGAATAGTGCTCGGACGCGCGCTCCTGGGCATTGATCGGGTGGCGGCAGGCGTGGCACTGGTCGTACTCGCCCTCGCTCAGGTCATGGCGCACCGTGACGCGGTTGTCGAAGACGAAGCAGTCACCATCCCACAGGCTTTGTTCCTGAGGCACTTCCTCGAAGTACTTCAGGATGCCGCCCTTGAGATGATAGACCTCCTCGAAGCCTTCACCGAGCATATAGCTGGAGGCTTTTTCGCAGCGGATGCCGCCGGTGCAGAACATGGCCACCTTCTTGTGCTTGCTGGGGTCGAAGTTGGCCTTGATGTACTCGGGGAACTCACGGAAGGTTTCGGTCTTGGGGTCGATGGCGCCCTTGAAGGTGCCGATGGCCACTTCGTAGTCGTTGCGGGTGTCGATCAGCAGCACTTCCGGGTCGCTGATCAGGGCGTTCCAGTCCTTGGGCTCGACGTAGGTGCCCACGGCCTGGTTGGGGTCCACGCCGGGCACGCCGAGGGTGACGATCTCTTTCTTGAGCTTGACCTTGGTGCGGTAGAACGGCTGTTCGTCGCAGTACGACTCTTTATGGTCGATATCGACCAGGCGAGGGTCGTTGCGCAGCCAGGCCAGCAGGCCGTCGATGCCTTCGCGGGTGGCCGACACGGTGCCGTTGATGCCCTCATGGGCCAGCAGCAGGGTGCCCTTGACCTGGTTGTCGAGCATGGCTTTGAGCAGTGGCTCGCGCAACTCGACGTAGTCTTGCAGGGTAACGAACTTGTACAGCGCCGCGACGACGATGGCTTGGGACATGAAGCAGGTTCTCCAGGTGGTTGCCCTCGTAAGGGGCGGACCGGGTTTGACGGTGTGGCAAAAAAACAGGGGGCGCTTTGCGCCCCTTTCGCGACACAAGGCCGCTCCTACAGGGACCGCACCCGCCATCAGGCTGTGCAGTCGCTGTAACAGCGGCCTCGTGTCGCGAAAGGGCCGCAAAGCGGCCCCCGGATCTTGCAGGATTCTACCAGAACAACAGCAAGGTTTCAGTGCCCGCCGCCGGCGCATACCGGCGAGGCCGGTGCAGCGCCGACCTTGGCCCACTCTTCGCCGGTGTAGGTATGAATGGCCAGGGCGTGGATCTGGCCCATCAGCTCACCCATGGTGGCGTACACCTTCTGGTGGCGCTTGACGCTGTTCAACCCGGCAAACTGCTCGCTGACGATCACTGCCTTGTAGTGGGTCTCCTGACCACGACTGTGCATGTGGCTTTCATCGAGCACTTGCAGGTGTTGCGGCGCCAGGCTGGCCAGCTGCTGTTCGATACGCTGTTGCATGCTCATTGCGGCTTACTCACTTCTTCGCTGGGGCGGCGGCCTTGCCAGCGTTCGGGTCCAGCTCTTTGGTCATGTCTTCGAGCAGCTTGTTCACCACCGGTACGGCCGGCTCGAGGCTCTGCTGGGTCAGCTGCGCCGACTGCTGGGTGACCTTGGGCATTTCGCGCAGCACTTTCTTGCCCAGCGGCGACTCGTAGAACTTGACCAGGTCCTTGAGTTCCTGCTCGGTGAAGGTCTGGGTGTACAGGTCTACCATCTTCGGCTTCAGCTTGTTCCAGCCGATGGCGTTGTCCAGCGCGGCGTTGGCCTTGGCCTGGTAGCTTTCCAGCACTGGCTGCTTGCTGGCCGGGGCTTTGGTCTGGGCGAAGCGCTGGGCGAACATCTGCTGGACCTGCATGTACACCGGGGTGCCCAACTTGTCGGCGTTGGCCAGGGTCAGGAATTTCTCGGCAGCAGCGTTGTGGGTGGCGGTGGCAGCGAGTACCTGGCCGCTGGCGCAAACCAGAGCAACGGCGGCACAAAGGACACGGAGACGGGTCATTGCATTTCCTTCAGAGAGAGGGAGGCGGGTACCTCAGAGTAGAGCATTCTGCGCCGTGGTAGCGCGGTGCTCAAGTGGCACGACGAGCGACGGAACCGCTCGGTCGAATCAAGGCCTAAACTGCGAATTCGAACTACACAGGAGTGAGTACAGAATGAGCCGTATCGAGACAGACAGCCTGGGCCCGGTCGAAGTTCCTGAGGACGCCTACTGGGGTGCGCAGACCCAGCGTTCGCTGATCAACTTCGCCATCGGCAAGGAACGCATGCCGCTTGCGGTGGTGCATGCCCTGGCGCTGATCAAGAAGGCCGCGGCACGGGTCAACGACCGCAATGGCGACCTGCCGGCCGACATCGCCCGGCTGATCGAACAGGCCGCCGACGAGGTGCTGGCGGGCAAGCACGACGATCAGTTCCCGCTGGTCGTGTGGCAGACGGGCAGCGGCACCCAAAGCAACATGAACGTCAACGAGGTGATTGCCGGGCGGGCCAATGAACTGGCTGGCCAGGGCCGGGGCGGCAAAACGCCGGTGCACCCCAACGACCACGTCAACCGCTCGCAAAGCTCCAACGACTGCTTTCCGACCGCCATGCACATTGCCGCGGCGCAGGCCGTGCAGGAAAAACTGCTGCCTGCCATCGGCGAACTGTCGGCCGGGCTGGCCGAACTGGCGGCGCGGCACAACAAACTGGTCAAGACCGGCCGCACGCACATGATGGATGCCACGCCAATCACCTTCGGCCAGGAGGTATCGGCCTTTGTTGCCCAGCTGGACTACGCCCAACGCGCCATTCGTGCCAGCCTGCCGGCCGTGTGCGAACTGGCCCAGGGCGGTACCGCCGTGGGCACCGGGCTGAATGCCCCGCACGGTTTTGCCGAAGCCATTGCCGCCGAACTGGCAGCAGAGTCCGGGCTGCCGTTCGTCACCGCGCCAAACAAGTTCGCCGCCCTGGCCGGCCATGAACCGCTGACCAGCCTGGCCGGCGCGCTGAAAACCCTGGCAGTGGCCCTGATGAAGATCGCCAACGACCTGCGCCTGCTGGGCTCCGGGCCGCGTGCCGGGTTGGCCGAGGTACGCCTGCCGGCCAACGAGCCGGGCAGCTCGATCATGCCGGGCAAGGTCAACCCTACCCAGTGCGAGGCGCTGTCGATGCTGGCGTGCCAGGTATTGGGCAACGATGCGGCGATCGGCTTTGCCGCCAGCCAGGGGCATTTGCAGTTGAACGTGTTCAAGCCGGTGATCATCCACAACCTGTTGCAGTCGGTCGAGTTGCTGGCCGATGGCTGCCGCAACTTCCAGCAGCACTGTGTGGCGGGTATCGAGCCCGACGCCCAGCAGATGGCCGCACACCTGGAACGCGGGTTGATGCTGGTGACCGCGTTGAACCCGCACATCGGTTATGACAAAGCCGCGGAGATCGCCAAGAAGGCCTACAGCGAAGGCAAGACCCTGAGGGAGGCCGCGCTGGAGTTGAAGTACCTGACCAATGAGCAGTTCGACCAGTGGGTAAGGCCGGAGAACATGCTGGCACCGGGTGGTAAAGGCTAAATTATTGATCGCCTGTACTGGCCAGCGAAGAATCCCACGCGGTACTTGGCACCGGCTACGCCGGTGTTCGCGGGCACGCCCGCTCCCACAGGGTGCGCAATGCTCAGGCCTGAGGTAACCCCTGTGGGAGCTGGCTTGCCAGCGATGGGGCCAGTACAGGCGATCAAGGGACCTGGGCCAACCGCGCCCTACGGGCACGCCAGCCGGCCACCAGCGATGGCCCCAACGCCACCAGGGCCGAGCCGAACACCACCGTCACCGCCCCCACATAGCCCAGCGCATTGATGTCTTCAGCGTGCACATAGTCAGGCCATACCAGCGCCGCCAGCGCCACTGCAACAAAAGTCACCAGCGGGGTCAGTGCCAGCGTGGCACTCACCCGTGATGCCTCCCAGTGCGCCAGCGCTTCGGCGAACGCGCCATAAGCCACCAGGGTATTCAGGCAGCACGCCAGCAACAGCCAGCCCTGCACCGGGGTCAGTTGCAACGCCTGCAGCGGGTGCACCCAGGGCGTGAGCAGCGCAGCACAACTGAGGTAGATCACCATCATGACCTGCTGCGAATGCCACACCGTCAGCAACTGCTTTTGGCTCAGGGCATAGAACACCCAGATGCTGGTGGCCAGCAATATGGTCAGCACACCCGTGGTGTAAGCCCCCAGCGAGGTCAGCAGTTCGTCCAGGCGCTGGTTGAAGAACAGGCCAAACCCCGCCAGCAGCACCAGCAGCCCTACACCCTGCCCCAGGCTGAAACGCTCACGGAATACGAACACACTGGCCACCAGCAGCAACACCGGGCCAATCTGCACCACCAACTGTGCAGTACCCGGGCTTAGCAGGTTGAGCCCGATCAGGTACAGCACGTAGTTGCCCATCAAGCCGAAGACGGCAACGGCCACCAGGCCCTTGCCCTTTGCTGGCAGTTTACGAATGGAGGGCAACCGCCGCTGGGCCGCCAGCCAGGCAAACAGCAGGCCGCCCGAGACCAGCAAGCGATACCAGGTGACGGTGATCGGGTCGACCACTTGCAGTACCTGCTTGAGCTTGATCGGCAGAATGCCCCAGAGCAGCGCCGTCAAGAGTGCCAGGAACAGGCCATAGCCCCAGCGGCCGGAAGTGGTATGCATAAAGTCCTCGATCAAGCCCGTGGTGGCGATTGCTTGATTCTACGGGCTTGCTGAGTAGGTGCGGGGGAACGTGCTGAGAAAAGAATTCATCAGGTCATTCTTTTGCAGCATGGCTTGAGGCCAAACCCGGCAATCTACTTCTTGTGCTTGGCAAACGCCGCCTCAAGCGCCTCGTTGATGGTGCGCAGCACCTTCACCCGGGCCCAGCGCTTGTCGTTGGCCTCTACCAATGTCCATGGCGCAATCTCGCTGCTGGTACGGTCGACCATGTCCCCCACGGCCTGGGCGTAGTCATCCCATTTGTCCCGGTTGCGCCAGTCATCCTCGGTGATCTTGTAGCGCTTGAAGGGGATCTGCTCGCGCTCTTCGAAGCGCTCCAGCTGGGTCTGCTGGTCGATGGCCAGCCAGAACTTGACCAACACCACCCCGGCGTTCACCAACTGTTCCTCGAAATCATTGATCTCGCTGTAGGCGCGCATCCAGTCAGCCGGCGTGCAGAACCCCTCTACCCGCTCCACCAGCACCCGGCCATACCAGGAACGGTCGAAAATGGTGAACTTGCCCCGCGCCGGAATGTGCCGCCAGAAGCGCCACAGGTAAGGCTGCGCGCGCTCTTCTTCGGTGGGCGCGGCAATCGGCACGATACGGTACTGGCGCGGGTCCAGCGCAGCGGCCACCCGGCGGATGGCCCCGCCTTTGCCGGCAGCATCGTTGCCTTCGAACACCGCCACCAAGGCATGGCGGCGCATGCGCTTGTCCCGCAGCAGCCCGGCAAGGCGGGCCTGCTCGGTCACCAGTTGCTCCTGGTAGTCGGCCTTGTCCAGGCGCACGCTCAAGTCCAGCGCCCCCAGCAGGCTGCGGTCATCGATGCTACGCCCCAATGGGGCCACGTTCCCCTGGTGCTTGCCCTTGGGGTTGTTGGCCAGCGCGGCCTGCAAGCTTTCCAACAGGATGCGCCCCACCGCCAGGCTACGGTAGTTGGGGTCGACCCCCTCGACGATGTGCCACGGTGCATAATCGCGGCTGGTGCGGCGCAGCACGCGCTCGCCAAAGCGTACGAAGCGGTCGTAGGTTTTCGACTGCTGCCAGTCCAGCGGGCTGATTTTCCAGCTGTGCAACGGGTCGTCCTTCAGCGATTTCAGGCGCGCCTTCATCTGCTTCTTGGACAGGTGGAACCAGAACTTGATGATCAGCGCACCTTCGTCGCAGAGCATTTGCTCCAGGCGTTCGGCACCGGTGATGGCCTGGTCGAGCACGGCATCCTTGAGCACCCCGTGCACCCGCCCCTGCAGCATCTGGCTGTACCAGTTGCCAAAAAACACGCCCATCCGCCCCTTCGGCGGCAAGGCCCGCCAGTAGCGCCATGCCGGCGGCCGGGCCAGCTCTTCGTCGGTCTGCTGGTCGAAGGTAAGCACATCGATCATGCGCGGGTCCATCCACTCGTTCAGCAGCTTTACCGTCTCACCCTTGCCAGCGCCTTCAACGCCGTTGATCAGCACGATCACCGGGAAGCGCGCCTGCTGCTTGAGTTCGTACTGGGCTTCGAGCAGGGCCTCGCGCAACGCGGGCACCTCGGCGTCGTAAGCCTCCTTGTCGATGCTGTGGCCGATTTCGGCGGATTCGAACATGCAATGGCTCCTTCAATGGATAACCAAGACTAGCGGAATTCGAAGCTGCAAGCTGCAAGTGGCAAGTGGCAAGTGGCAAGTGGCAAGTGGCAAGTGGCAAGTGGCAAGTGGCAAGTGGCAAGTGGCAAGTCGCAAGTCGCAAGTCGCAAGTCGCAAGTCGCAAGCTGCAAGCTGCAAGCTGCAAGCTGCAAGCTGCAAGAAAACGTAAGCCATGCCACCATCTGCTTTTTCTAGCCACTTGCGACTTGCAACTTGCAACTTGCCACTCATCTCCAGCGAACCAGCCATGCCTGAATCCCCCCTTCTCCAGCACGCCCAGATCGACTGGGACGACCAGGGCCGCCCCCATTCGCGGCAGTACGACGACGTCTATTTCGCGGTCAACGAAGGCATCGAAGAAACCAAGCATGTGTTCCTCGGCCAGACACGCCTGGCCGAACGCTTCGCCAACCTGCCCGCACACAGCAGCCTGGTGATCGGCGAGACCGGCTTTGGCACCGGCATGAACTTCTTCTGCGCGTGGCAATTGTTCGACCAGCACGCGCCCAGCGGTGCACGCCTGCATTTCGTCAGTGTCGAAAAGTACCCCCTGGGCGCTGCCGACATGGCCCGCGCTGTACGCCTGTGGCCGGAGCTCGCCGCCTACACCGAGCCGCTGCTGGCCCAGTATGTGGCGGTGCACCCCGGCTTTCAGCAGTTCACCTTCGCCGAAGGCCGGGTCACCCTGACCCTGCTGATCGGCGATGTGCTGGCGCAGCTGCCGCAACTCGATGCACAGGTCGACGTGTGGTTCCTCGACGGCTTCGCCCCGGCCAAGAACCCCGACATGTGGACCCCGCAGCTGTTCGCCCAACTGGCGCGGATGTCCCACGCCGGGACAGTGCTGGGCACCTTCACCACCACCGGTTGGGTGCGCCGCAGCCTGGTCGAAGCGGGCTTTGCCATGAAGAAGGTGCCGGGCATCGGCAAGAAGTGGGAAGTGATGAGCGGCGCCTACGTCGGCGCCCTGCATGCCCCAGGCGCCCCCTGGTATGCACGCCCGCCCGCCACGCCGGGCCCGCGCCAGGCGCTGGTGATCGGCGCCGGGCTCGCCGGCAGCGCCAGCGCGGCCAGCCTGGCCCGGCGTGGCTGGCAGGTGACCGTGCTGGAACGCCATGCCGCCCCCGCGCAGGAAGCCTCGGGCAACCCGCAGGGGGTGCTGTACCTCAAGCTTTCCGCCCATGGCACGGCGCTGTCGCAGCTGATCCTGTCCGGCTTCGGCTACACCCGGCGCCAGCTCGAACGCCTGCAACGGGGCCAGGACTGGGATGCCTGCGGCGTGCTGCAACTGGCGTTCGACGCCAAGGAAGCCGAGCGCCAGGGCAAACTGGCTGGCGCGTTCGACCACGACCTGCTGCACGCGCTGCAACGTACCGAGGCTGAAGCCGTCGCCGGGGTCGCCCTGCCGGCTGGCGGGCTGTTCTACCCCGAAGGCGGCTGGGTCCACCCGCCTGCCCTGTGCCAGCAGCAGTTGCAGCACCCTGGTATCCGGCTGGTGACCCACCAGGAAGTCATCGAACTGCGCAAAGTGGCTGACCAGTGGCAAGCCTGGGCCGGCGAGCGCCTGCTGGCCAGCGCGCCGGTGGTGATTCTGGCCGCAGCCGCCGAGGTCCGCCGCTTCGACGCCTGTGCCGGGTTGCCGCTCAAGCGCATCCGGGGGCAGATCACCCGCTTGCCGGCCACCGCCGGCAGCCGGGCACTGCGCACCGTGGTGTGCGCCGAGGGCTACGTGGCACCGCCGCGTGGTGATGAACATACCTTGGGCGCGAGCTTTGATTTCAACAGTGACAACCTGGCGCCGACGGTGGCCGAACACCAGGGCAACCTGGCGTTGCTGGACGAGATATCGACCGACCTGGCACAACGCCTGGGCGTGGCAACGCTGAACCCTGAGCACCTGCAAGGGCGGGCCGCATTCCGCTGCACCAGCCCGGATTACCTACCGATTGTCGGGCCGCTGGCCGATGCACAGGCGTTTGCCGACACCTACGCGGTACTGGCGCGTGATGCGCGACAGGTGCCGCAAGCCCCTTGCCCCTGGCTGGGCGGGCTGTATGTAAACAGCGGGCATGGCTCGCGCGGGTTGATCACCGCGCCGTTGAGTGGGGAACTGCTGGCGGCGTGGGTGTGCGGGGAGCCGCTGCCGGTGCCTCAGGGGGTGGCGCAGGCTTGCCATCCTAACCGGTTCGCCCTGCGCAGGCTGATACGGGGCAAGTGATGGAGCCGGGGGCTGCGGTGCAGCCCGATTGCGACACAGGGCCGTTCCAGCAACGCAAAACCGGTGTCGCGATTGGGCAGAAAAGCGTCGCAGGCCGCCGCCGCATATAACAGATTGTTCTAAAACTCTCATAAAGCATGTAGGTCAGTTCCTTAAGGTGCCCTAATCCGGGGCATCACCTCCCCAACGGAAAAACCGGTAAGGACTTATGTGCGGATTAGCAGGAGGAATGGAAAAGGGGGTTTTAAAGGCCTTGAGGGGCTGTTTATCCCCCTGATTCCCCCACAAAAAACCGCTTTTGGTACAAAAAGTGGTACGAGCAATCCGCACCTCTTCGCACTACCGGGTGTTTCTCAAGGCGTCATATTCCCGCTCGCACTGCACGCCTGCTATTCGGGCTTGGTCATAAGCTTTCGCCAGCTCTCCCGCTCGAGCATCAGCCCGTGCGAGCAGGTCGGAGAGCACCATGGCGGCGCGGGTGGCTGCCTGGCCTCGGGCGATAGCGGCGGTATCCGTGCCGGGGCAACTGACGGTGGCGGCGAGCTTGGCGCCCTCGTCGTGCAGCCGCTGGCCAGCAGCATCGGCGCCAGCAGCGCCAGCATCAGCCGCCTGGTGTTGTTCGTATGCATGGGCTCTCGCCTCCTCCTGCGCCGTGGCGCGTCGTTGTTCTTCCTGCCGAGCGCCGCGCTCGCCGATCACTTCGGCCAGCCGGTCACCGCTGTCTCGTTGCGCCGATGCTTGGCCAGCCTCTGCTCGCTCAACCGACCGGCCATGTTGGTATATGCCCCAATAGGAGGCGACTACCAGGAGCACGACCAGCAAGCGCAGCGGCAATGAAAGTTTCGCTACCAGCTGTTCCATGCCGCCTCCCACTCTGGAAGGTCAACCGTTTGCTCGGCCAGGCCGTGGGTGCTGTCGGCGAGATACTGGATGCGGCCGTCGGTCACGAAGGAGTGGCAGACCGTTTCTTTACTACCCATGCGGTACCGCGAAAGCACAGACGGCGTGAAGGTCGGTGCGTCTGCATTCTCGTTGTACCCCCAGCGCGGGCCAGGGCCGGCACCCACGTTCAGGCTATGCGGCAATTTGCAGCCGAGGCAGAAGAACCACAGCGAGCCGTCTTCCGCTCGGCCAATGCAGCGGCCAATCGTCTTGATGGTCATGCCAGCGCCCTCCGCACGCCCTCGTCGATCACCTCGGCCTTGTAGGGGTTTCCACCGTTCTCGTGCACGATGATGCCCACCACCAACTCGCGCAGGGTCTGCGGCTTGGAGATGTCGATCGAGTCGCGCACGCCAACACCCAGGCGCTTGGCGATGGCCTGGGCGTAGGCCTTGGTGTCGTTCTCGCTTGCAGGCGCCCAGCGGCTGATGAATTCGAGCGGGGTATCGATACCAGGCCGGCCCACCCCGGGCATGCCGTCCTTGCCCCGGTAGTTGAGCAGTAGCTTGGCCAGGGCACGGATACCGTTCTCCGGCTGGTCAAAGCGGGCAAAGCGCGGCCTGGCCACGCCTACCTCCAGCCCGAGCTGGCCCTGCCAGGCGTTGCGGGAATTGAAATCGATGTTGCCCGGGTTGTTATTGCGGATTCCGCGGGATGTGGACATGGTTTTCTCCAGGCGTAAAAAAAGCCCGCACTGGGCGGGCTGCTGAATTGATTGCCGGTTAGGCTGCTGCTGCGGCCTCCAGCAGCATCTTTTCCAGCGATGCCAGTTCAGTTCCGGCGAGCGCCGTGGTGAAAGCGGCGAAGGCGTTGCTGGTCATCTGGCGAGACGCAGCACTGCTGGTGCCGGCTACGCGCAGCGCGCCCATGTTCAGCTCAGGCATAAGTGCTACGGTTTTCACCAGGTCGTTGGTGTAGCTCCACATCTCCACGCCGTCGTAACGGATGCTGATGCGACCAAGATTGCGGTCGAAAATCAGGACAACGGCTGTCAGCTTGGTAGCGCTGAGTTTCTTGGGCCAAGCCCCCGAAGTCGCCTCTGATACAGCCAGGGTGCCAAAGTTGGCCGCCACGGCGCCGGATCCGCCGTTGTTGGAGTACATACCCCAAGGCGCGGGATTGTCGCTGGTGGCACCAGCGGTGGTGCTACCAAAAGCCAAATGATCGGCACAGACCAGTCCGATCGTGAACGATCCCGACGTAACGAACGGGTTCATCACCAGTGCCTGAGCAATCGCATTGACCTTGTAGCCTGTCTTGCCGTTGACCATCGTCACGAAGTTGGCCAGGGCGTTGGAGGATCCGTAGCTGGGGATGGCGAACTGCTCCACCCGATCGAGCACCACGCCGGACTTTGCGCCATACGGGGCCAGGCACGGCCAGAATTTGATGCTTGGGATGTTGACCACCTCATCTTCCGCTTGCGAGTAGTCGATCTTCGGGGCGCCTGGTACGGATGCCGAGCCAGGGGTACGCAGAGCATAGAGGGCCATTATTGAAGCTCCATGGAGAAGGCACACAGCCAGTTGTAAAGGGGTTTGTTGTCGAAGCGGGAGAAGTCCCGAAGGTCCGTGTCTCGGATACAGCCGCGGCGCCCGGCGCCGTTCTGTGGTGAGCTGAGCAGCGGTTGCAGGGCGTACGTAAGCACTGTGCCCGCAGCGATTACAGCAGTTGCAGTGATGACGATGGATGCGCCGTCAGCGCCCATCACGATCGATTCAATGGTTCCGGCCGAGAGCTGGAAGCCCAGCTTGCCCGGGTCGGTTACCAGCGTGGTGTCGGCAGCCAGCCGGCCAATTGGGCCTGGCGTCCCCGCGTTGCCGTTAGGCAAGTTATTCAGGCGCAGCGTGATGACAGCCCCTGCGAGCGTGGCCGACAGCACTTTGAGCGGCTGCCACTTGCCGCTGACCTGGGTCAGTCGCTCGGCACGCGCCTCCAGCTCGCCTGTCTTGATGTAGCCCTCGGCCAGCATGTGATACGTGTCGAAGTAGGGGTAGGCGTACTTCGGCCCAACCATGACGACGTTGGGGTTCTCGTTGTGCGACTGAAGTTGTGCCAATGGAATTGCCGGGATGGTCCCGGTTTCCCCAGTCAGCATCTGGGTGATGTAGGCCAGCGGCGCGATGGCCTGGCCGGTGATAGCCAGGATGTCGGCACGATAATCGCTGATCCACTCCGCCATGATCGCAACGTATTCCGCCTGCGTCGTGTTGACCTGACTTTCGCCATGCACGATGGACAGGCTTTGGACCTGGTAGTCCCAGCCGTTGGCGGCGGCAATGTTCTTGGCTGCAGTGACGTGGGCCAGCGCGTTGTTGTAGATGGTGGTGCCTTTCTTCAGGCCGGCATACGCGGTACCGCCGAGCGCAGAAATGCTGTACAGCAGTCGCGGGCTGATCGAGCTGGTGCGCTCATGCCAGCGGCGGAACGCCAGCATGTAGGAGGTTGCAGGGGTTTCGCCTGCGACACCGGAGACGTACTCGCGGACTGGCTCCAGGGTTGTGGCCCCGACCCAGGATGTAGGGCGCGGGCCACCTGGCAGGGTGAACAGGTTGTCGGTGTAACCCTTTGGCGTGAACGGGGAGAACAGGTTGCCCTTCTTCCCGTCGATCGTGTACTCGCCGTTTGCATCGAGGACCAGGCCGCGTGAGCCAAGGGTCAGGGACTGACCGGTAGCCAGCTTGTGCAGCAGTACTTGACCGTCACGCAATACGCGACCGTCCGTGAGGATCGTGTGCGGTTGCGCAGATCCCGCAGAGCTCTTTAGCGCCCGAACCATGTCGAACGCCACTGCCTGGGCTACCAGCCAAGTTCCAATCTGGGTTAGCTGAGTGGCTCCAAGGGGGTCGTAGGACCAAACCTGATCGCTTACGACCGCCGCCTGTCGCTTTCCTTGAGGCTTCTCGTTTTGCTCCTGGATCAGCTTGGCATCGTAGGTGGCTGACGGAGTGGCCTGGGCAGAATCGCCCGACTGCATCATCACCGACTCGCCGGACAGGAACAGCGTGGCTTGCTGGTATGCCTCAGTCAGGGGCCGCTTGCGGGCTTCAACTGTCTGCACAACCGTGTCACCCATGGTGAGGAAGGCGCCCTGACGAAGATCGGGGCCAAGCGGGCGTTTCTTTTGCACAGGTAGCGTCAGCAGCATATTGCCAATGCTCCAGATCATCGGGGCATCCCCTGTTACAGGGCCTAGGGGTCGTTTTCGCGGAGTGATATCGAGCAGGCTCGCTGGCTGATTGGTGAACCGCACCCACTTTTTGGTGGTGTTGTTCCATGAATACCAGCCATTCAGATTCGCGTCGGGGTCACCGTCGACAACGGCTACAACCGCATCACGCGTCTGCGGGTCTGCATTCATGGCCGCGTACGACGCATACCGCTTGTTGTTGAGGTCGTCGCCGAGGGCGGCAGCCGTGGCCAGCATGTCTGCCTTGGCAGCTGATTCAGCGGCGTCAACAGAGGCAACGGACTCGCCGATGTTTCTCAGGCCTTGATCCCGTGACGCATTCACTGCGGCCTGTGCGGCGGTGACCGTGGGCTCGATCTGCAGCTTTGCGTTGATGACGAGGTTGTGAAGGGCCTGGGGCGTCCACCTCGGCTGCCCAAAGCGGTCGTAAACAATCTCCTCACTGTCGGTCATGTACCGGTCGAAGATCGACGCGTTGTTTATCAGGTCGCGTGGATCGCTCGAGCCCAGTGGGTTTGCGGGGTCAAAAGCCATGTTTTCTCCTGGCACAAAAAAACCCGCACTGGGCGGGTATGCTCGATTGGGTCCGGCTCAGCCGGTAGTCGGTGGCTGCAGCAAGGAGCTACTTGGGCTTGGGTAACTCTTGGTTGACTGTCAGGTCGATAAGCGGGGCACCGGCTATCAGGTCCGGATAGTTCCCCCAGCCGCCTTTCATGATCGGGCGCTCCCACAGCTCAAGGCTGGCCGACAATGACCAACTGCTCTGGCCCACCAAGGTGGGGCCTTCGTAGATGTCCACAAACCGGGCCTTGTAAACGCCAATGCCGCCTGGGACCTTCAACGGACATTCAAACCATTGGCTACCAGACACGAGTTGCTCATCGAACCAGGCCTCGAACGCCAGCGCCTGCGCATCGCTGAATATCCAGCGCACCGCGGCGACTGTTGGAACGCTCTTGTAAAGCCGCCGCTGTACCGATCGCCCGCTGACCTTGTTGGATCTGCGAATCGGGCTGACGGGGGTGAAGCCGTAGCCCTCACGCAGCGGCATGGGCAACGATTTTGGGTACACAACCATGATCGGTCCTTATGTCGGTGCGAAGCCGTCGTCGTCGGCGTAGTAGTCGTCTCGGTACTCGAGCGCTGTGAAGTCACACTTGCCGTCGCTGCCTGGGTTGATCTCGCTCATCATTGCGCTGTAACCCACTTGGGTGGACTCGGCGAACAGGAGACGGGCCGGCTCAATTGACAAGTCCGTAACCAGGTCGAAGTCCAGATCCACCGCAGCGATGCTCAGGTGATACTCACCTACGCGCGCCGGGACCAGTAAAGCGGTGGCTGAGCCGTCATGTCGGCGGATCAAGACGCGGGGATTGGCCACGTTCCAGTCCAGAGGCTCGGTCAGCTCAAGCACCACGCGATCCGCCACCACAGAGGCGCCAACGATCAACGCTGACTGATCTTGTGCCAGGGATATCGTCGGCCAGCGCAATGCGGTCGAAACGCTCGTAACAAAGCGCCTCAAGGTCAGTAGTTCCGGAGTAGGACCAGCGCTGAGACCGATGCTTACGCAGCGCCCGCATACCGATCCGCCAGGCGCGATCACGATCAACCACCCCATCGACGGTGATGGAGTCAACTTTCAGCCCAAGGCTGTCACCAAGCCGGCACGGCACGGTTTCCTCTGACCAAGTATGGGAGTCGACGTACTTCACATCGACACCGTCGAAGTCATCCTGACCAGGCGCCGTGAATGTGGAGGTCAGCTCCTCCTCAAGTTCGTGATTGGTGATGGTTCCGCGCACAGGCTGAACCCCCTCCCGTATCGCGCTTATCAGGCCATCGGTTAACGTCAGGTGACTCATACCAGCAGCAAAGATCGTCTGCAGCACCTCCCTGACTGAAGATGACTCGGTGTACTCGAGGTCGAAAGTTTCACCACGAGGCGTCCAGTGCGACGACTCCATCTCGCTGAGCTTTGGGGTGTCCACTTCATCGGCGGGAATACCCAGACTGCCTAGAACGTGCTGAGCGGCGCCGCTGATGGACCGGCCTGTGGCGTTTTCGTAAAGCCTTTCAGCCACCAGGCTCACGCGCCGGTCGGACTGAGCGCCCAGGCGGTCACCGGTACGAATGGTGGCCGTGAAAATGGTGACACCCTCATAGGCGGCGGGTGCTTCCAGGCGGGAGCGGAGCCCATACCAGTAAACGGTATCTCGCGTATTCCCCCCACTCTCCGGAAGCTCGCGCCTCAGTCGAAACTGCGGGCGCATCCTGTACGGCAGCGTGCGCCGGAAGGTGAAGCCAATAGAGTCTTCCGTGTTGGCCTGCAAGGGGTGCGTTTCGCGTGTCCAGGGCCCACCAATGGCAGCGTCTCGCCACTCCACAACGATGCTGACAGAGCTCCCGCGGCGGTGGCCGTTGCTTTTGTACCAGGCCAGACCGCCTGGCAGGTGGAAGTCGTACTCCACCGTGTCAGTCAGCTCTTGCTCAGGTACGGCCATGAACGGACCTAGCCAGTTCAGGCTCGCCGCCCCGTCAGCGCCCAGGGAGAAGTCCAGCAGGGTGCGCACCGAGAACCCGTTCCAGTTCGTATCCACGTCGCCGTTATCCTTCAGGCGTTGAACTGTCATCGTCAGTCCGTCAATGCCGGTGATGTTGTAGCGGTGCCCCCTGTATCCGATCGACAGTCGTTGCGTACCGTCCTCAAGCCCCCCAAAGGGGGTTCCGTTCTCGTAGTTCAGTTCAATGTAAGCCTGTCGTTCCGGAACACCGCCGGCGGATGCCGAGCCCACGGTGTAAACCGGCGCAATGCCGAAGACAGCCACAGGTGCGTTGGATTGGGACAGGGTGCCGCCGCGGTATGGGCTGCTCGGCTCAGCGATGAGCAAACGGCCAGAATTGTCCTGAGCGGTGAGGCCCATACCCTCTAGCTGGGATGTCACGGTGGCGACTAGACCGCTCATGTTCATGTAATTCGAGGCCAGTGACACGCTGCGCGTGTTCCCGCGATAGGTAATGGTCCAGACCACCGGCGAGGAGCTGAAGTCGTAGCTGGTCGGCGAAGCACTCGCCTGCACTGACGATGGACTGCCGCCCGTACCGGGCACAGGCGGAACATAAGGGGAGTAGCCTGCTACCACCAGGTCGTAATCGACATCCGTGGAGAGCGTCACCTTCATGCCCACAAATGGCGCAAGGTCACTCAATGCTCCAGAAATGCGGTCGTACTCGCCCACGCTGGTCACGGTGTAACTGTTCGGCGTACGCATCGCGATGGTCAGGCCTGGCCCCCACTCCTCGGGAAATGCTGGGCTTTCACCGGCCAAGCTCACACTCAGACCGCCGAGCACCAGAGCATCAGCGATCACCGATGTTCCCCCAGTCGCTGTCGAGGCCGTATCGAGACCAGAGGTACCGGCGTCGGTACCACCGACTTCACCTACCGAGTACCAGTTCTCCGTACGGACATCACCGGCCAAGCTCTCGCCTGGGCCATAGATCGCGTAAGAGACATCGGTACCGAACGCCGCCAGCGGTGTGTCGCCGATCTTGATCGAGCTAGGCAAGATCGCATGCGAGCCAGCGCCAACGCACAGACACAAGCTGGTATGCAGCTCACGCTGATTCACGAAGCGCGAAACCGGTTGGACGACATAGTCCGGATAAACCTTGTACCGCCCCAAGATTTCACGCACCGGCTCGTTGACCTTGGCCGTGTTGGCCTTGGCCGGGTTCAGGTCGATGGTGTCACCCTGCCCTGGCTGCGAGGCGCCTGGAGTCTTCATGGTCATGACCATGATTACCGCGACAGCCGCAATCGCCACCGCCACCCAGGCAGCAACAGCCGCACCTGCGGCTCGCGCCTCGGGGTAGATGCGCAGGTCTGTGTCAGGCTGGACAACGTAACTGCCCCAGGCCTCGACTGGTAGGGCCTCACCATCGACCGTGATGAAGATCGGCTGCTCACGCTCGAGCGAGAACTCCGGCGCCTTTCGACGCAGCCACTCGACCAGGAGCACCGGCTTTTGTATGACGTGCGACTCCAGGGGTTCGCCTTCAAGGGCGCTTGGGTAGACCCTGATCATCGATAGTACTCCACGCGTGAGAAACGGCGCTCGAACCTTCGCAAAGGGGTCAGGCTGACGTTGCGTTTGGGGTTGATCTCGAGCACCTCAAGCGCGCCGTCCAGCTCGAGCACAATGCCTACATGGTCCTGGACCTGTCCGCGATAGGCGGATGCTGTTGCGCCGTGCTCGGCTGGGCAACGAATCGCGGCGGTCTGGATCATTTCCTCGCACGCCCTCACAAAGCCTCCGTCGGCCTTGCGCATCTCGGACCATTCAGGCCACGCGGGAAGCCCAAGGTCGCGGCGCACTTCCAGCACCAGGCCGTAACAGTCGACGTGCGGCCACAGCCTGCCGCCCTCGACGTAAACGCCGAGGTTGTATTTATCGATGCTCATAGGTAGCGAAGCCCTGGAAATTTTCTGAGGTTGTAGGTGTTGCGTGGCCAGCGGGTGTCGAGCAAGTCGAAGTAGCCGGCGGTGATGGAGACTTGAGTAGCGGTGACCGAACCACCTTTGATCTTGAAACGGTGCGGGGCATGTGCCGGCGCGCCAAGATCGTCTGATGTGTACACGCGGTACACCAGCGTCATCCTCCGCTGATCCCGTAGCGCCGCCCGAATGAAGCCAGATGCGATACCGTCGATATTGCTCAAGGCAAACGTTAGATCCTGGGTGCCATCGTCATTACGGGCCGGCAGAGCCAGATCCATACCACATGGTGTGCACGTCACGGCATCGCCCGTTTCCAGGATGACAACAAGATCGTCCCAGCCCTTGGTCATCCAGTAGGTGGTTATCTCGTCAGAAACCTCGAGAACCTCGTGGATCAGCTCCGGCCCGGAGCTCGCATACAGCCTCTTGAGGATGCTCATCGTGCAGCCCTCTTGACACCCCAGCCAGCGGAAAGCGCTTTGGACACATCGCCATTACCCCTGGCCAAGTCGCCCGCGATCTGCCTCTTTGCCTCGCGGATGAAGACCTTCATGCGATCGCCATCCTGCTGTACATCGACCTGGGCTGGGGCATAGTTGTGAACCTCGACATTCATTGACCCACCACTAGGTTTTGAAGCAGCGTCTACGGCATTCACCCGCTGCAGGTACCCAGTGAGGTCCTTGTTTTGCGCCGGGCTTAGTACCCGCTCGCCCCCGTCCAGCAGCCAAGTGCCCTCCCGCGGGATGTTGTCGATGCCGGCGTGGGCCTGCCCGGACAGGGCGGATCCCACACCAGTCATCAACACCCCAGCCGCAGCCGTCGCGGCAATCGCAGCACCGGGCGCGATAGCCGGGCCGACGTAAGGCACCCCGATCATCGCCGTGAAGGCGCTGAGGCCCGCCATTGCAACCTGGGCGGCGGCGTAGGCCAGCAACGAGTGCCCGATGGATTGAATGAAGGTCGCGGCAAAGTCCTGTGCGTTCAGCTTCCCGGTTTCCGCCCACTCGGTAAGCATGTCAGTGAGCGAGCTGAAGGCCGCAGAGCCTACGTCGCGCATGCTGCTGTACAGATCCATGGCTGCCTCAGCCTGGCTGGCGAAGCCGCTGATGAATCCTGCGGTACCGTTCTGCTGAAGCTGGTCGACCTTGTCGTAGTAGTCCTGCTGCTTGGCCAACCGATCTTCAAGCGCATCGGTCAGGATCTTGGTTTCGCGCTCGTATGCCGAGTCGGAAACGTCGCCACCCTCGTGGCGCTGCCGCAGGTCCTCCAGCTGATCTTGGTAGTTCTGCTCGATAGCCAGCAGTTCCAAGGCGCGCTGCTTTACCTCGTCGGTGTCGTAGGCATTCAACAGCGGGGCATCCAGGGCACGCTGGTCAATGTCCAACTGACGCTTCACGCTTGCGCCGAATTCGGATACTGCCTTGTCGTCCTCCTTGGCCTGCTTCAGCTTCTTCAGCGCGTCGAGCTCAGCCGCCAGCCCTTCCAGGCGCTTGCGCTGCTGCGCGTTGACCCCTTCCAGTTTCCCGGCGGAGATTTCGAAAGCAAGCTTCTCGACTTCGGTGGCGTTCTTGCGCTTATCGGTCGAGGTGTTGATCAGCTCGATCTGCCGTTGATATCCCTCCGCCATGTCCTCGAAACGACGGCTGAGGGCCTTGCTGTCCTTGTCACCGGCTTTCGACTCCTTCAGCGCCTTGTTCGCTTTGTCGATTGCCTCAGCGGCCGCCAGGGCCTTCTTTTCGTCATCTGGCGAGAACTTGACCGCGCCGGCGGCAATCTGCGCCCGCAGCTTTTCGACCTCGGTCAGCTTGCCCGCAACCACGGCCTGCTTTTCTAGGTTCTTGAGGTAGGTGCTGCCTTCCTTGTCCGACGCCAAGCGGGAGCTATTCAGCTCCTTCTGCACCGACTGGATGGCCAGCCTGAGCGCGTCTGCCTTCTCTTTCGAGGCGTCGAGCGATGTTTCAAACGGCACGTCGCTCTTGTCGTCGACTCCCTTCTGGAACCGATCCTGCAGCTTCTCGGTTTCCTTGAGCTCAGCCTGCAGCCCCTTCAATCGATCCTGCAACTGATCGTAGGACTGGGTGCTTAGGTTTTCCGGCAGCATCGACCGGGATGCTTGGCGAATGCGCGTCGAGGCATCCTCGAAAGCGTTCGCTGCTTTGCCGGCACCCTCCTCAGCCTTGTCGCCGAAGTCGATGAAGGACAGCGCCAACGCGCCGACGGTCAGGATCAGGCCTGGCCACCCAGCGGCCATTCGCAGAACGCCGCTTGCCGCATTGCGCAGCGCGAGCATTGAGGCCCCCATGGCGGTGCTCGCGGAGAACCAAGCCCCCATGGATGCCGTGGCTGCAATCTGTGTAGCGTTTACTTGTGTGTTGGCGACCGCTAGCGCTTCTTTGGCGACGGTCTGCTGGTTGATGGCCGCAGTTACCTGGGCGGACGTTGCCAGCGTAGTTGTCGCCAACTTTGCTTCGGCAGCCGTCAACTGGTTGGTGATTGCCACCTCAGCAAGGCGCAGCTCTGCCATGCGCGCAATTGATTGCTGCCGACCAACATCTGAAATCTGCGCCTGAAGACGCTGCGCTTCGAGCAGTTTCTCCGACGCGAGTGCTGCCTGAACAGATTCGAGCCGAGCAACCTCCGAGGTGATCACCTGCCGATCGGCGGCTACCTTGGCCTTGGCATTGGCTACCGCCCTGGCCGCAGACTCGACATCTGCTACTGCGCCAGCTTTTACAGCTTCCGCCCTTCTTAGCTCGCCAGCTGCTGCAAGGGAATTTGCATACAACTGCTCCTGCGTAGCCTTGATGTCGAGATACTTGGCACCAGTAGCGCTCACGAATCCAGCTGCGACGCGCGCAAGCGCAACATACAGACCGGTTTTCAGTACTTGGGTAAACGTCTCGACCCCAGAGGCATCCCATGCTGCAGAGACCGAGAGCGCGGTTTGAACGAAG
>NZ_BCBD01000060.1:0-29617 GCF_001320345.1 Pseudomonas sp. NBRC 111127
GGCCAAGGCGCTGAAAATGTTGCGGTGAACACCTGGCACCCTTATAACCACTAAGTCAGCCAACCGTCACCCCACCCACCAATCCCCCACGAATCCAGTCGGATTTGGTCAAAATTTGTGCTATATTTCGCGCCCGCGATTTTCCTGCACACCAGAACCGGTCACTGACATGCAAGCAGCCAAACCACTCTACGACTATCCCAAGTACTGGGCCGAATGCTTCGGGCCAGCACCTTTCCTGCCAATGAGCAGGGAGGAGATGGATCTGCTCGGCTGGGATTCCTGCGACATCATCATCGTGACCGGGGATGCCTACGTCGATCACCCCTCGTTCGGCATGGCCATCATCGGCCGGCTACTGGAAGCCCAGGGTTTCCGCGTGGGCATCATTGCCCAGCCGAACTGGCAGTCCAAAGACGACTTCATGAAGCTCGGCGAGCCCAACCTGTTCTTCGGCGTGGCCGCCGGCAACATGGACTCGATGATCAACCGCTACACCGCGGACAAGAAAATCCGTTCCGACGATGCCTACACCCCGGGGGGCCTGGCCGGTAGCCGACCAGACCGCGCCAGCCTGGTGTACAGCCAGCGCTGCAAGGAAGCCTACAAGCATGTACCGATCGTACTCGGCGGTATCGAGGCATCGTTGCGTCGCATTGCCCACTACGACTACTGGCAGGACAAGGTTCGCCATTCGATCCTGATCGACGCCAGCGCCGACATCCTGCTGTTCGGCAACGCCGAGCGGGCGGTGGTCGAGGTGGCCCAGCGCCTGTCCAGTGGCGAAAGCATCGAAAGCATCACCGACGTGCGCGGCACCGCTTTCGTGCGCCGTGATACGCCGCAGGGCTGGTACGAAATCGACTCGACCCGCATCGACCGCCCAGGCCGTGTCGACAAGATCATCAACCCCTACGTGAACACCCAGGACACCCAGGCCTGTGCCATCGAGCAGGCCAAGGGCGACCAGGAAGACCCGAACGAAGCCAAGGTGGTACAGATTCTCGACAGCCCGGCGGTCACGCGGGAAAAGTCGGTCATCCGCCTGCCATCGTTCGAGAAGGTGCGTAACGACCCGGTGCTCTATGCCCACGCCAACCGTGTGCTGCACCTGGAGACCAACCCGGGCAACGCCCGTGCACTGGTGCAGAAACACGGTGACGTGGACGTGTGGTTCAACCCGCCACCCATTCCGATGAGCACCGAGGAAATGGACTACGTGTTCGGCATGCCTTACGCCCGTGTACCGCACCCGGCGTATGGCAAGGCGCGTATCCCGGCCTACGAGATGATCCGTTTCTCGGTCAACATCATGCGTGGCTGCTTCGGCGGCTGCACCTTCTGCTCGATCACCGAGCACGAAGGCCGCATCATCCAGAACCGCTCGCACGAGTCGATCCTGCACGAAATCGAAGAGATGCGGGACAAGGTGCCAGGCTTCACCGGCGTGGTATCCGACCTTGGCGGGCCGACTGCGAACATGTATCGCATCGCGTGCAAGAGTCACGACATCGAAAAGCACTGCCGCAAGCCCTCGTGCGTGTTCCCTGGCATCTGCGAGAACCTCAACACCGACCACAGTTCGCTGATCGAGCTGTACCGCAAGGCTCGCGCCCTGCCAGGGGTGAAGAAGATCCTGATTGCCTCGGGCCTGCGCTACGACCTGGCCGTGGAGTCGCCGGAATACGTCAAGGAGCTGGTCACCCACCACGTAGGTGGCTACCTGAAGATTGCCCCGGAGCACACCGAGCGTGGCCCGCTGGACAAGATGATGAAGCCGGGCATTGGTACCTATGACCGCTTCAAGCGCATGTTCGAGAAATTCTCGAAAGAAGCGGGTAAAGAGCAGTACCTGATCCCGTACTTCATTGCCGCGCACCCGGGTACCACCGACGAAGACATGATGAACCTGGCGCTATGGCTCAAGGGCAATGGCTTCCGTGCCGACCAGGTACAGGCGTTCTACCCGTCGCCGATGGCCTCGGCCACCGCCATGTACCACTCGGGCAAGAACCCGCTGCGCAAGGTGACCTACAAGAGCGAAGGTGTGGAAATCGTCAAGAGTGACGAGCAGCGCCGTCTGCACAAGGCATTCTTGCGCTACCACGACCCGAAAGGCTGGCCAATGCTGCGCGAAGCGCTGCAGCGCATGGGCCGCGCCGACCTGATCGGGCCTGGCAAGCACCAGTTGATTCCGGCGCACCAGCCGCAGACCGACAGCTACCAGAGCGCGCGCCGCAAGAACTCGACCCCGGCGGGCAGCCACAAAGTGGGCAAGGACCAGAAAATCCTGACCCAGCACACGGGCCTGCCACCGCGTGGCAGCGATGGCAGCAAGCCGTGGGACAAGCGCGAGAAGGCCAAGGCCGAGGCGTTTGCGCGTAACCAGCAGGCGGCCAAGGAGCGCAAGGAAGCGGGCAAGGGCGGTGGCGGCAAGGGCAAGAAGCCGCGCCAGCCAGTCATTCCGCGCTGATTTCGGGGGCCGCCTTGCGGCCCAATCGCCGGAAAGCCAGCTCCTACAGGGATTGCACAAACCCCAAAGCGAGCATTGTCCCTGTGGGAGCTGGCTTGCCGGCGATTGGGCTGCAAAGCAGCCCCTGAATCTGGTTTAGTCAGGCTTCTTGTCGACCCACTTCGGCGCCACTGGCGCGACAAAGCGGTCCATCCCGCCCAGCAGTTCATCCGGCTGCTGCCCCAGCAGCAACATGTTCCGGTGCTGCGGGCGCACGAAACCCTCCTCGACGATATGGTCGAGGAACCCGCCAAGCTTGTCGTAGAAGCCGTTCACATCCAGCAGCCCCAGCGGCTTGGCGTGGTAGCCCAGTTGCCCCCAGGTCCAGACCTCGAACAGCTCTTCCAGCGTACCCAGGCCACCCGGCAAGGCGATGAACGCGTCGCTCAGCTCCGCCATGCGAGCCTTGCGCGCATGCATGCCATCGACCACTTCCAGCCGCGTCAGGCCTTTGTGGCCGACCTCGGCGTCCAGCAGGCTCTGCGGAATGATCCCTACCACGTCGCCACCCGCTGCCATCGCGGCGTCGGCTACCACACCCATCAAGCCAACTGCACCACCGCCATACACCAGCGTCCAGCCTCGGCGGGCAATCGCCTGGCCCAGCGCGACCGCCGCCTCACGGTAGGCGGGGTTGCTGCCGATGCTGGCACCACAAAACACACAAACGGAACGTACGGGCATTACTCACCTCCAGTCACTCAGGGTGACAGGGTACGGTGGCTGACCGTCGCTTCCAAGGCCGGGTTCATTCCGGGCGCGAGAATTCGCAGATCGCGCCGGTAGCACCGTGGGCGTAGGCGGCGAGCAGGCTGTTCAGAAACTGGGAGATGGGCATTTGGTATTGCTCCTAAATGAGAGGTTGTCCCATCGTCCAATAAAAGGGCATGATGTGCTCTTAGATTGGTTGTATACAATCCATTGAACAATTCAACTGACTGGCCACTTGACACCCCCTTGACCCATATCAGCAGGGTGCTGAACGGTTTCAGGCAGTCTCGCAATTGATAAAACCCTGCCAAGGAGATTCATGATGTTTGCGAAAGCTGTAGCGGTATCCCTGCTGACCCTCGCCAGCGCCTCTGTCTTCGCCGCCGAGTGCTCGGTAACTGTCGACTCCACTGACCAGATGTCCTTCAACACCAAGGAAATCACCGTCGACAAAAGCTGCAAGGAATTCACGGTCAAACTGACCCACTCCGGCAACCTGCCGAAGAACGTCATGGGTCATAACCTGGTGATCAGCAAGACTGCCGACATGCAGGGCATTGCGACCGAAGGTATGAGCCAGGGCCTGGAAAAGGACTACATCAAGGCTGACAACGCCGCGATCATTGCCCATACCAAAATGATCGGCGCGCCGGAAAAAGAAACCGAAGTGAAGTTCGACCCTTCCAAGCTGGAAGCCGGTGGTGACTACAGCTTCTTCTGCACCTTCCCGGGCCACATCTCGATGATGAAAGGCAAGGTTGTCGTCAAGTAATCAGCTGACGCCGAGCCCTGTAGGAGCGGGTTTACCCGCGAATGCGATGGTGGATCTGGCACCGCATTCGCGGGTAAACCCGCTCCTACAGGTAGTGCTACAGCCTGATCAAGGGGCGAACGGCAATTCGCGCTTGTGCTGGGTCTTGCGGTAGGTGGCCACGATGATGTCGAACGCTGCCTGGTCGACCGGCTGCCCATGCAGGAACGCGTCGATCTGCTGGTAGGTGACCCCATGCGAGGCTTCGTCCGGTTTGCCCGGTGCCAGGTCTTCCAGGTCTGCAGTCGGCACCTTCTCCACCAGTGACTCCGGCGCGCCAAAGCTGCGTGCAATGGCCCGCACCTGGTTTTTTACCAGGCCGCTCAGCGGTGCCAGGTCGCAGGCACCATCACCAAACTTGGTAAAGAAGCCCATCACCGCTTCGGCGGCGTGGTCGGTACCGATCACCAGCCCTGCGCGCGCGCCGGCGATGGTGTATTGGGCCACCATGCGCGTGCGTGCCTTGACGTTGCCGACCACGAAGTCCACCAGCGCCGGCGAGCCGCTTTTCAATTCCGCCACTTCAGCCGCCAAGGCGCGCACTGCCGGGGCGATGTCCACGGTGTGCACTTCGTCGGCCTTGATCACGTCCAGGCAGGCTTGGGCGTCATGTTCATCATGCTGCACCTGGTACGGCAGGCGGACGGCGATGAAGGTATAAGCCTGGTCACCGGTTTCGGCGCGCAGTTCGTTGATGGCGCGCTGGGCGAGCAGGGCGGCGGTCAGCGAGTCGACCCCGCCGCTGATGCCCAGTACCAGGGTCTTGAGCCGGGCGTTGGCCAGGCAGTCCTTGATGAACGCCACGCGCCGGGCAACTTCGGCCTCGAGCGCGGCCGCGTCGGCGAACGGCGGCTGGACCTTCAGCGCCTGGGCAATTTCTTGCTGAACCGCTTGCATGGGTTACTCCTTGCTGGGGACTTTGAATACGTGACGCATGTAGGCAACGAAGTTGGCGTCGCGGCACTGGGTCTTGGCCGCTTCGTCGGAAATCTTGGCCACCGGTGCGCCGTTGCAGTCGGTCATTTTAAGCACGATGCTCATGGGGACCACACCCGGTATGTCGCAGGTCAGGTTGGTACCGATGCCAAAGCTGACGTTGATGCGCCCGCGCAGGGCCCGGAAGATTTCCAGGGAGCGGGTAAGGTTGAGGCTGTCGGAAAACACCAGGGTCTTGGTCATCGGGTCGATACCCAGTTTCTGGTAATGGGCGATCGCTTTCTCGGCCCAGGCTACCGGCTCGCCGGAGTCGTGGCGCAAGCCATCGAACAGCTTGGCGAAGTACAGGTCGAAATCGCCGAGGAAGGCATCCATGGTGATGCAGTCGGTCAGGGCGATACCGAGCAGGCCGCGGTACTCGCGCACCCAGCAGTCCAGCGCGGCGATCTGGCTGTCGATCAGCCGCGGGCCCAACTGCTGGTGCGCCATGATCCACTCGTGGGCCATGGTGCCCAGCGGCTTGATATCCAGTTTCCATGCCAGGTCGACGTTGCTGGTGCCGACGAAACGGCCAGGGAAGTCGTCGCGCAGTACCCGGACCACTTCCTCCTGCACGCGGCTGGAAAAGCGCCGGCGGGTGCCAAAGTCGGCTACCTGCAGTTCCGCCAGTTCGTCGTCGCTGGCGTGGGCGCGCAGCCAGTCGAACTTGCGGTACAGCTGGTCGCGTGCCTCGGCCAGGCGCATATGCGGGTGCAGGTGGCGGTTGCGCACTTCGCTGATGATCGCCAGCAAAGGCACTTCGAACAGGATCACATGCAGCCAAGGGCCTTTGAGGCGCAGGAACAGCTGATCGTGCTCGATGCCGAGGTGCACATAGCGCAGGTTGAAGCGAAACAGCCGCAAAAACCGCAGGAAGTCGGGCTTGAGGAAACTGATGCGCTCCAGAAAACCCAGCTGGCCATCATCGAGCGTGAGGTCGTTGAGCACCTCCAGCTGGTGGCGGATTTCGCCTAGATACGGCCGCAAGTCCTCGCCGTTGCGGCAGCGGAATTCCCATTCGACGTCGGCGTCCGGGTAGTTGTGCAGCACACCCTGCATCATGGTGAGTTTGTAGAAATCGGTGTCGAGCAGGTTGTGCACGATGCGCTCGGCGAATGCGCTCTCGCTCATCAAAGGGGCTCCGGAGGCGGCGAATGGGGGACATTGTGCCAGCCTTTTCGGCCTTGTTGTGTCTGCGCTGGCCTGTTCGCGGGTGAACCCGCTCCTGCAGGGCCGCGTATCTGCCAAATCCGCGTGTTTTTCGGTGCACCCGCCAGCCTTGAAACGGTGCTGCCTGTAGCAGTCACGCACCACGGGTGTGCAGTTCGGTGACGTATGCTGTTACAGGCCGGTTGCACGTAAACACCCGGCAGGGTTGCAATGATGGCGCGCGGCGGTTGCGCCTTGTCTGTACGGGTGGTGGCGCCCGGCGCGTGGCAGACGGTTGCACGCTCAATAAAGAAAAGGCCGTCGATCGCCTCTACGTGCCGATGGTGGTGTGATTTTCCGTGAGACAAAACCGATGGCACGGCCCTTGCTCTGAGCATTGGGCTGAGAAGTTGTAGTGCCAACCAAAAAAACTCTAGGAGCACCACCTCATGTCGCAGACGTTTTACAAGAAAGGTTTCCTGGCGCTTGCCGTAGCCACGGCACTGGGTGTTTCTTCGTATGTCCAGGCCGACGTCAAGATCGGCGTAGCGGGGCCGATGACCGGGGCCAACGCAGCGTTCGGCGAGCAGTACATGAAAGGTGCGCAAGCTGCGGCCGACAAGATCAACGCCGCGGGTGGCGTGAATGGCGAGAAAATCGTGCTGGTCAAAGGCGATGACGCCTGCGAACCGAAACAGGCCGTTGCCGTAGCCAACCGCCTGGTCGACCAGGACAAGGTGATCGGGGTGGTCGGCCACTTCTGTTCGTCCAATACCATCCCGGCCTCCGAGGTGTATGACGAGGCCGGCGTGATCGCCATTACGCCCGGTTCGACCAACCCACAGGTCACCGAGCGCGGCCTGAGTGCCATGTTCCGCATGTGTGGCCGTGACGACCAGCAGGGCGTGGTCGCCGGCGACTACATTGTCGACGTGCTCAAGGGCAAGAAAGTCGCGGTGCTGCACGACAAGGACACCTACGGCCAAGGCCTGGCTGATGCCACCAAGGCACAGCTGGAAAAACGCGGCGTCAAGCCTGTGTTGTACGAAGGCCTGACCCGTGGCGAGAAAGACTTCAGCGCCGTGGTCACCAAGATCCGTGCTGCCGGTGCCGATGTGGTCTACTTCGGCGGCCTGCACCCGGAAGCCGGCCCGCTGGTGCGTCAACTGCGCGAACAGGGCCTGAAGGACGTCAAGTTCATGTCGGATGATGGCATCGTCACCGACGAGCTGGTGTCTACCGCCGGCGGCGCGCAGTACGTCGATGGCGTGTACATGACCTTCGGCGCCGACCCGCGCCTGCTGCCAGACAGCAAGGCCGTGGTCGAGGAGTTCCGCAAGGCGGGCACTGAACCGGAAGGCTACACCCTGTACGCCTACGCCTCGCTGCAGGCGCTCGCCGCCGCCTTCAACGGCGCCAAGTCGAACAAGGGCGAAGACGCTGCCAAGTGGCTCAAGGCCAACCCGGTGCAGACCGTCATGGGCGAAAAGAAGTGGGACAGCAAGGGCGACCTGACCGTGTCCGACTACGTGGTCTACCAGTGGGACAAGGACGGCAAGTACCACCAGCTGGACAAACAAAAATAATAACGGCCACCCGCCCGGGTTGCGCATGCGCCCGGGCCTGAGCCCCTGCGGTACCTGTCCTTATTCGGAGACCTGCACGGTCGTGCACTGCTGGGGCCGCATTGTCCGTGGCCTTGCGTGGTCGGCATGCGTGCAGTCTCGCTCAGTGAGATTGCGTTATGGATGGTATTTTCCTGCAGCAACTGGTCAACGGCCTGACCCTCGGGTCGGTCTATGGCCTGATCGCCATCGGCTACACAATGGTCTATGGCATTATCGGCATGATCAACTTCGCGCACGGCGAGGTGTATATGATTTCCGCCTACCTGGCGGCGATCAGCCTGGCATTGCTGGCCTATTTTGGCGTCGAGTCGTTTCCCCTGCTGATGCTGGGCACGCTGTTGTTCACCATCGTCGTCACGGGGGTGTACGGCTTCACCATCGAGCGCATCGCCTACAAGCCGCTGCGTAACTCTACCCGCCTGGCACCGCTGATCAGCGCCATCGGCATTTCGCTGATCCTGCAGAACTACGCACAGATCAGCCAAGGCGCTCGCCAGCAAGGCGTGCCAACCCTGCTCGAAGGCGCCATGCGCATCGATGTCGGCACCGGCTTCGTGCAACTGACCTACACCAAGATCTTCATCCTGGTGGCGGCATTCCTGGGCATGGGCCTGCTGACCTACGTGATCAAGTACACCAAGCTCGGCCGCATGTGCCGCGCTACCCAGCAAGACCGCAAGATGGCCTCGATTTTGGGCATCAACACCGACCGGGTCATTTCCTACGTATTCGTCATTGGTGCAGTGATGGCCGCCCTGGCAGGCGTGCTGATCACCATGAACTACGGCACCTTCGACTTCTATGCCGGCTTCATCATCGGCATCAAGGCATTCACCGCCGCAGTGCTCGGTGGCATTGGCTCCTTGCCGGGCGCCATGCTCGGCGGAATCATCCTGGGGATCTCCGAATCGCTGTTCTCCGGGCTGATCAACTCCGACTACAAGGACGTGTTCAGCTTCTCGCTGCTGGTGATGATCCTTATCTTCCGCCCACAAGGCCTGCTGGGTCGCCCGCTCGTGGCTAAGGTGTGAACATGTCGATTGCCAAAATTGCTTCTGCCTCTGAAACCAAAGGTTTCGATATCAAACGCAGCCTGCTCGAAACCCTCGTCGCCGGCCTGCTGGCGCTGATCGTGTTCGGCCCGATCGTCGGCGTGGTGCTCGACGGTTATACCTTCAACGCTGAACCCCGCCGCGTGGCCTGGCTGGTCGGTGGTGTGATGCTCGGGCGTTTCCTGCTCAGCCTGTATGTGCAGACCGCCGCCGGCCGGCGCATGCTCGAAGGCTTCGACAGCGGTGGCTCGGGCGTGCATGTGCGGGCGCCGAACTATGTGTCGCGGCTGCGCTACATCATCCCGGCGCTGATCGTGATTGCCATCGTCTTCCCGATCTTCGCCAACAAGTACCTGCTGACCGTGGTCATCCTCGGCCTGATCTATGTGCTGCTGGGCCTGGGCCTGAACATCGTGGTCGGCCTGGCCGGCCTGCTCGACCTGGGGTACGTGGCCTTCTACGCCATTGGCGCCTACGGCCTTGCACTGGGTTACCAGTACCTTGGCCTGGGCTTCTGGAGTGTGCTGCCACTGGCAGCCATTGCGGCGGCCCTTGCCGGGTGCATCCTGGGCTTTCCGGTGCTGCGCATGCACGGTGACTACCTGGCGATCGTAACCCTGGGCTTTGGCGAGATCATTCGCCTGGTGCTGAACAACTGGCTGTCGTTCACCGGCGGCCCCAACGGCATGCCGGCGCCGGCGCCGACCTTCTTTGGCCTGGAGTTCGGCCGCCGGGCCAAGGACGGTGGGGTGCCCATCCATGAGTTCTTCGGCTTTGCCTACAACCCCAACCTCAAGTTCGTGTTCATTTATGCGGTGCTGTTCATGGTCGTGCTGGCCGTACTGAACATCAAGCACCGCTTGACCCGCATGCCCGTCGGCCGGGCCTGGGAAGCGCTGCGCGAAGACGAGATCGCTTGCCGTTCGATGGGCCTGAACCACGTGCTGGTCAAGCTCTCGGCCTTCACCCTGGGTGCCTCCACCGCGGGGTTGGCCGGCGTGTTCTTCGCCACGTACCAAGGCTTCGTCAACCCCTCGTCGTTCACCTTCTTCGAGTCGGCGCTGATTCTCGCCATCGTCGTGCTGGGTGGCATGGGCTCCACCGTGGGCGTCGTCATTGCAGCATTCGTGCTGACCGTGGCGCCCGAGTTGCTGCGCAGCTTCTCCGAGTACCGGGTGCTGCTGTTCGGGGTACTGATGGTGTTGATGATGATCTGGCGACCGCGGGGGCTGATCCGCATCAGCCGTACCGGTGTGACCCCGCGTAAAGGAGTGGCGCCATGAGCGACGAAATCATTCTGTCGGTCGACAACCTGATGATGCAGTTTGGCGGCATCAAGGCGCTCAGCGACGTGAGCCTGAAGGTCAGGCGCAACCAGATCTTCGCCCTGATCGGCCCCAACGGCGCCGGCAAGACCACGGTGTTCAACTGCCTGACCGGTTTCTACAAGGCCAGCGGCGGGCGCATCGAACTGAACGTGCGCGGTAGCCACACCAATGTGATCCAGCTGCTGGGCGAGCGTTTCCAGGCGGCCGACTTCGTCTCGCCAGCACGCTTTGCCAGCCGCCTGTACTACAAGATGTTCGGCGGCACCCACCTGGTCAACCGCGCCGGCCTGGCGCGCACCTTCCAGAACATCCGGCTTTTCAAGGAAATGTCGGTGGTGGAGAACCTGCTGGTGGCCCAGCACATGTGGGTCAACCGCAACCTGCTGGCGGGGGTATTCAATACCAAGGCATACCGCAAGGCCGAAAGCGATGCGCTGGACCACGCCTTCTACTGGCTGGAGGTGGTCGACCTGGTCGACTGCGCCAACCGCCTGGCCGGTGAGCTGTCGTATGGCCAGCAGCGCCGCCTGGAAATCGCTCGCGCCATGTGCACGCGACCGAAAATCATCTGCCTGGACGAACCGGCGGCGGGCTTGAACCCGCAGGAGACCGAGGCACTTAGCCAGATGATTCGCGTGCTGCGTGACGAGCACGATATCACCGTGGTGCTGATCGAACACGACATGGGCATGGTCATGAGCATTTCCGACCATATCGTGGTATTGGACCACGGCAACGTGATTGCCGAGGGTGCGCCACAGGACATCCGCAACAACCCGACGGTGATCGCTGCCTACCTGGGTGCAGACGAAGAGGAACTGGTATGAGTGCACCCATTCTCGAGCTGAAGGACCTGGACGTGTTCTATGGGCCGATCCAGGCGCTGAAAAAGGTATCGATGCACATCAACGAAGGTGAGACGGTCAGCCTTATCGGCGCCAACGGGGCCGGCAAGTCGACCCTGCTGATGTCGATCTTCGGGCAGCCGCGGGCGGCTTCCGGGCAGATCGTCTACCGTGGCACCGACATTACCCGCAAGTCATCGCACTACATTGCCTCCAACGGCATCGCCCAGTCGCCGGAAGGGCGCCGGGTATTCCCCGACATGAGCGTCGAGGAAAACCTGATGATGGGGACCATCCCCATTGGCGACAAGCATGCCGCCGAAGACATGCAGCGCATGTACGAACTCTTCCCGCGCCTAAAAGAGCGGCGTAACCAGCGGGCCATGACCATGTCCGGTGGCGAGCAGCAGATGCTGGCGATTGCCCGGGCGCTGATGAGCCGGCCAAAATTGCTGTTGCTGGACGAGCCCTCGCTGGGGTTGGCACCCATCGTGGTCAAGCAGATCTTCTCTACCCTGCGGGAACTGGCGAAGACCGGCATGACCATTTTCCTGGTGGAGCAGAACGCCAACCACGCCCTGAAACTGTCGGACCGTGCCTACGTGATGGTCAACGGGCAAATTCGCATGACCGGGACTGGGCAAGAGTTGTTGGTCAACGAAGAAGTGCGCAGCGCTTACCTGGGTGGGCATTAGTTCCCCCTAGGGGCCGCGATCCCACGGTGGGTCGCGGCCCCCTGTAGGAGCGGCCTTGTGTCGCGATGGGCTGCAACGCAGCCCCCTCCCCATGTGGACAACTCAACCTAGCCGGGCCTCCAACCCGTTCACCCACAGCTACCCAACCCCGCTTCCCACAAGCCAAATCTTTTCCACCGATAATGTGGAACCGCCTGTGGAAAACATGGTGGTATCCCCCTCCAACCCAACACCATCAAGCCCTACAGCGTCATGATCATTTTTTGATCAGTGCACTTCTGTGGATTGTTTTCCCAGGCAAATCACGTCATTCCAACCACTCCCAGCACTGCGCAAATTCTGTGGATAACTCTGTGTAAAAGCCTTGGACATCCCGCTACAGGCGGCATGCTTGAAAGCCTTGCGCCACCACCGAAAAGAACGCCGCCGACCAAGACGGGCTGAAAGGGTTCCGCCGGACAGCGAAGTTGCCCCCAATCCGTGGGGAAAGCCCTGTGGATAACATGCGCATAGCTGGCGCGGAGGCTTCTGCCACAAGGGTTTGCCGCACATGAACAAAAAATGACCAGCTGCCTTTTCGGCTTGCCGCCAGCGTTGGCCACGGGCATGCTGCAAAACTGCCATGACCACCCACAGCGAGGAACAGAGCATGTCATCCACCGTATTCATCACTGGCGCCACGTCGGGTTTCGGCGAGGCCACAGCCCGCCGTTTCGCCGAAGCCGGCTGGAAGCTGGTGCTAACCGGTCGTCGCAAGGAGCGCCTGGACGCTTTGTGCGCCGAGCTTTCTGCCAAGACCGAAGTACATGGCCTGGTACTCGATGTGCGTGACCGCAAAGCCATGGAGCAGGCCATTGCCAGCCTGCCAGCCGGCTTCGACAAGCTGCAGGGCCTGGTCAACAACGCCGGCCTGGCGCTGGGCGTGGATGCGGCGCAGAACTGCAGCCTGGACGACTGGGAAACCATGGTCGACACCAATATCAAGGGCCTGATGTACACCACCCGCCTGCTGCTGCCACGGTTGATTGCCCATGGCCGTGGGGCGTCGATCCTCAACGTCGGTTCGGTGGCCGGCAACTATCCGTACCCGGGCAGCAACGTGTATGGCGGCACCAAGGCCTTTGTCGGGCAGTTCTCGCTGAGCCTGCGCTGCGACCTGCGTGGCACAGGTGTGCGCGTGAGCAATATCGAGCCGGGCCTGTGCGAAAGTGAATTTTCGCTGGTACGGTTCGGTGGTGACCAGGCCAAGTATGACGCCACCTACGCAGGCGCCGAGCCTATCCAGCCGCAGGACATTGCCGAGACCATCTTCTGGATCCTCAACCAGCCCGCGCACATCAACATCAACAGCCTTGAGCTGATGCCGGTGAGCCAGGACTGGGCCGGGTTCTCGATCGACCGGTCGGTCAAGGGCTGAGCCAGGGCCGCTCGGCGGCAACGACCGCGAAGGCTTCAGCTCAGGCGCTGCAAGCCTTCCAGGCAAGTTGCGAGGTGGTAGGGCGTAGTCGAAGGCATGTCATGCCGGCTGACGGCACCCTCGCCATCCCGGCATTCGTACCAGCCAGCCTCGCGCAAGAACCGCGCTTCCAGCACCTGCAACTGTTCAGGCAACCTGGCTTCACCGCCAGCGCGCAGCACCAGCGCACGCAGGTATTCCGCCTGTGCCCAGATGCGCTGGGTGGCGTCCAGCACCTGGCCGTCCACGCCCAGCATGGCGAGCACTGCGCCACCCTGCACCCCTTGCTGTTCGGCGCAGCTGAACGCCCGGTCGATCGAGGCATGCAGCGGCGTATCTCGCAGCAGCGGGGAGGTGTGCAACAGGTAGAACCATTCGAACTGGTGGCCAGGCTCGTACCAGTTATCCACAGCCCCGCGCGGTTTCTCCAGCATCAGCCCATGGGCCGGTTCGACGAAATGCGCCTGGAGTGCTGCACACAGTTGCAGCAGGGACTGCCGGGTATGTTCGTCGTCGCGAACAGCCAGTACCTGCAGGAAGGCCTCGGCCAGGTGCATCTGTGGATTCTGCAGGGGCCCGCTGCCCAGGTCTGCCCAATCCTCGCCCAGGCTTGCTTCGTACAGGCCATCGTCCCTGGCGAACTGCTGGTCGATGATGTCGAGGCCGGCATTGAGTGTGGATTCCACCAGGCTTTCGCCGACCTTGCCCCAGTAGTGCGCGCAGGCAAAGACGATGAAGGCGTGGGTATACAGGTCCTTGCGCCGGTCCAGCGGGTTGCCCTGGGCATCGATGCTGTAGAACCAGCCCCCGTGCTCCGCGTCGTGAAAGTGCTTCTGCAACGAGCGGAACAGCGCGGCTGCACGCTCGGCGGCGCCCGGTTGTTCGATGCGGCTGCTGAACAGGTACAACTGGCGGGCGCAGGCCATGGCCCGGTAGCGCTGTACCGGTAACGGCCGGTGCTGGGCGTCGAGGGCTTCGTAGGGCAGTGCCATGTCGGCATTCCAGCCAGGGCCTTGCCACATTGGCACGATGCGCTCGGCGAAGTGCTGGTTGAAACGGGCCAGTGCGGGCAGGGTAGGGCGGGGGTCGGACATGTCGGCGCTCGTGGCTGTCGGGCAGGGCGCCATGGTAGCAGAAGTGGGGTTTTCGGTAGCCCGGTGGTGCGCTTGCTCGACTGGCCGGGCGGCGTTGAGCGAAAGGCGATCAGCCTGGGTTGCCTAACCCTTGCCAATGCCGCGCCCCGACGAAGATGAAGCGCAACTGCTGGGTGATCTTTTCCTGCGGTGACAGGGCCTGTGGATAACCCGCTTCTGGGCTGTCGATCAGCTCGGGCAGGGTGGCGAACACCGTTTTCACCACCAGGTCGGCCATCACCGTCAGCGCCGCGCTGTCCAGGTGCTGCCAGCGTTTCATGCGCGCAAGGTCGGTGGCCAGGTCGTCGCTTATGTTCTGACGCAGGCGGGCAATGGCCTGGCGCACCGGCTGTGACCCACCATACTGTTCCCGCGCCAGGAACAGAAACAGTGCGCGGTGGGCGGCGACTACATCGAGAAAGATGCGCACCGAGGCGTCGGTGATGCCGCCCAGCTCGAATTCGTTGTGGCGGACCAGGCGAATAGTCTGGCGGAAGGTGGTATCGATCTCGGCCACCAGGGCCAGGCCCAGGGCGTCCATATCCGGGAAGTGCCGGTAGAAGCCGGTTGGCACGATGCCGGCTGTTTTGGCCACTTCGCGCAGGCTGATGCTGCCAAAGCCCCGGCCACTTTCCATGAGCTGGCAGGCGGCATCGAGCAGGGCCTGGCGAGTCTGTAGCTTCTGTTCGGCGCGCGGCAGCATGGTGCGGGCTTCTGTGACGGTAAGGCTGGGCACTCTAGTTAAAAAAACGAAGCCCGGTCAATGACCGGGCTGGGAGGGGAGCAAGCGGTGTGACACAGGTTGTTCTTTTCAGCCATGGCAATCAGCTCACGTGGCTGATTGCAACCAGGCGATCCGAACCACCTTCGGCCACGCGGCCGGACTGTTCGATGAGGCGATCCGAGCCACCTTCGGCTACGCGGCCAGATTGTTCGATCAGGCGGTCCGAGCCACCTTCGGCCACGCGGCCGGACTGTTCGATGAGGCGATCCGAGCCACCTTCGGCCACGCGGCCGGATTGTTCGATCAGGCGGTCCGAGCCACCTTCGGCCACGCGGCCGGATTGTTCGATCAGACGGTCCGAACCACCTTCGGCGACTGTTTTCAGCGGTTGGGCAATTTCGACAGCGCTCGAACGCGATTCCGCAGTGAGGTGTTGTTCAGCGGCTGGCAGGGCAAAGGCGTTGGCGGCCAGGATGGACAGGGTCAGGGTCAGCAGTTGGCGTTTCATGATTCGGTGCTCCTCTCGGGGGCGGGAAAGTGGGTACGGAGCCAATGCTACGCCGGGTAACGCCAGAGAGAAGTTCATACGGATAATGGTAACAATCGACCATATTGATAGAGCTCGGCGACCGCTCTGTTAAGCGCCTTGCAGGCTTGTTGATGGCAAAATGCCGAGGCTGTTGTAGGGTAACATGAGCGCCGCCGCGCCACGATTTGCTGAGCGAATGGCCAGGAAAAACTTCGCTAAGATGACGCTACCGATAAAACCCCACGGGTTTTCGTCAGTCCCAGATACTAAGTGCCACCGCCGCGCCTGTTTCGAGCCCCGCAAGGAGAATCACGCAATGACGCGTCCCGCCAGAATCCTCGTCTGGACCCTCGCCACCCTGCTCACGCTGCTGGCAATACTGGTAGTGGTGATCGCCACCTTCGACTGGAACCGCGTCAAGCCGTTGCTCAACGAGAAGGTGTCCGAGGCCTTGCATCGGCCATTCGCAATCAACGGCAACCTCGCCGTGCATTGGCGTACCGAGCCAGAAGAAGGCGGTTGGCGTGCCTGGGTGCCATGGCCGCACTTCACCGCCGAAGACCTCACCCTGGGCAACCCTGAGTGGTTGCAGGAGCCGAAGATGGTGGGCCTGGAGCGCGTAGAGTTCCGCCTGGCGCCACTTGCGCTATTGGTGCAGAAGATCAGCATTCCGCGCATCAACCTGACCAAGCCCACGGCCAGCCTGACCCGGTTGGCAGATGGCCGGGCCAACTGGACATTCGACTTCGGGCCGAAGGACGAAAACGAGGCACCTTCCAAATGGCAGTTGGACATTGGTGCCATCGGCTTTGACCAAGGCAATGTCAGCTTCGACGACCAGACCTTGAAAACCCGCATGAAGGTGCAGGTTGACCCATTGGGCAAGCCAATCCCCTTCAGCGAAATCGTTGGCAAGGCCAGCGCTGAAAAAGCCGGCGGAGCGCAGGATTACGCCTTTGCTTTCAAGGTCCAGGGCCGCTACAAGGGGCAGCCGGTGTCTGGCACCGGCAAGATCGGTGGCCTGCTGGCGCTGCAGGACGCCACCCAGCCGTTCCCGTTGCAGGCCGACGTGCGCATTGCCGATACGCACGTGGTACTTGCCGGCACCCTGACCGACCCACGCAACCTGGGTGCCCTTGACCTGCGCCTGCGCCTGTCGGGCGCCAGCCTGGGCAACCTCTACCCTTTGACGGGGGTGACCTTGCCCGACACCCCGGCCTATTCCACGGACGGCCGGCTCAGCGCCAACCTGCATGCAGCCGAAGGTGCGCGTTTCAAGTACGAGGGTTTCAACGGCAAGATCGGCGACAGCGACATCCACGGCGACCTGGCCTTCGTCGCCAGCCAGCCACGGCCCAAGCTGACGGGCAAGCTGGTGTCCAACCAGCTGCTGTTCAAGGACCTGGCGCCGCTGATCGGCGCTGACTCCAATGCCGAGCAGAAGGCCCGTGGCGGGGCCAGCAAGCAACCGGCCGGCAAGGTGCTGCCGGTGGAAGAGTTCCGCACCGATCGCTGGCGCGCCATGGACGCCGACGTGACCTTTGCCGGCAAGCGCATCGTGCACAGTGCGCAACTGCCGTTCAACGACCTGGCGGCGCACGTGATTCTCGATGACGGGCTGCTACGCCTGGAGCCGCTGCGGTTTGGCGTGGCCGGTGGCAACCTGGCCTCCAACATTCGCCTGGATGGGCGCAGCGTGCCGCTGCAAGGGCGGGCACAGTTGACCGCCCGTGGCTTCAAGCTCAAGCAATTGTTCCCCGGTTTCGCGCCCATGCAGACCAGCTTTGGTGAGCTCAATGGCGATGCCGATATCAGTGGCCGTGGCAATTCCGTCGCTGCCCTGCTAGGCACGGCCAATGGCGACCTGCGCATGCTGGTCAACGATGGCGCCATCAGCCGCAGCCTGATGGAGATTGCGGGTTTGAACGTGGGCAACTATGTGGTCGGCAAGCTGTTTGGCGATGAGGACGTGCAGATCAACTGCGCGGCGGCCGATGTAGGCATCAAGGACGGCTTGGCCTCGACCCGGCTGTTCATCTTCGACACCGAGAACGCGATCATCTATATCAATGGTACGGCGAATTTTGCCAGTGAGCAGTTGGACCTGAAGATCACCCCTGAATCGAAAGGGCTACGGCTGTTCTCGCTGCGTTCGCCGCTGTATGTACGCGGGCCATTTGCCAAACCCAATGCGGGTGTACAGGCGGTGCCATTGGCGTTGCGCGGTGCGGGCATGGTGGCGTTGGGGGTTGTGGCAGGGCCTGCAGCCGGTTTGCTGGCGCTGATTGCACCCAGCAGTGGCGATGATCCGAACCAGTGCACACCGTTGTTGCAGCAGATGAAGGCAGGCAAGGCACCCGCTGCGGTGAAAGGGCGTAAATAGCAGCTAGCTGTGTTGCCGGCCATTACCACGCACGGTCGCTGTAGGACCGGGTTTACCCGCGAATGCGGTGGCAGATGCGACGGTGAATGGCCAGGAGATAGCCGCCGGTAGGCCCGGCCTCTTCGCGGGAAACCCGCTCTTACAAGGGGCGCTAAGCGCCTAATGCCAGTCAGTTAAGTAATTTGGGGCCGCTTTGCGACCCTTCGCGGGCACGCCCGCTCCTACAGGTAATCGCGCATGTCTTGATTTCAGCGCCAAACCTGTGGGAGCGGGCGTGCCCGCGAAGGGCTGCAGAGCAGCCCCAGTAACGCTTAACTGACTGGCATTCCGCTAAGCGTCCCCTGGTCCTTACAAGCCTTGCAGCAAGTCGGACATGTCGTCTGCGTGCTCTTCTTCCTGCGCCAGGATGTCTTCGAAGATGCGGCGGGTGGTAGGGTCTTTGTCGCCGATGTACTGGATGATTTCGCGGTAGCTGTCGATCGCGATGCGCTCAGCGACCAGGTCTTCCAGCACCATCTCCTTCAGGGAATTACCGGCCACATACTGAGCGTGCGAGTTCTTGGTCAGGTTGTCGGGGTTGAAATCCGGCTCGCCGCCCAACTGCACGATGCGCTCAGCCAGCTTGTCGGCGTGCTCGGCTTCCTGGTTGGCATGCTCAAGGAATTCGCTCGCGGCAACGCTTGCCTTGATACCGCTGGCCATGAAGTAGTGGCGCTTGTAGCGCAGCACACACACCAGCTCGGTCGCCAGGGACTCGTTCAGCAGGCGCAGGATCTGTTCGCGGTCGGCGTGGTAACCCTCGGTCACGGCGCCTTGCTCAACATGTTGGCGGGCACGTTCGCGCAGGGTTTTTACATCGGTCAGTTCTGTAGCACTCATGTTCATCTCCGAAAGCATCAGGGTGGTCGTGGCATGCAGGGTGAGACTTACGCGCCGTGAATGGCCTCGCTGTCTTCTTCGCGTTGTTTACAGGTTTTGAAACCCTTGGCATCAACATGGCCGGTGGCGTCGAAACGCACGTAATACGGTTGTTGCTTGCCATCGTGGTTAAGAATGTAGTCGTTGCAGGTGCCCCCGTGCGGCAGGTCGATCACGTTCGATGGGCTACCGCCAATGGCGATGACCTTCTGCATGGTCATGCCGTGCTCCACCTGCTTGACCAGCGGTTCGTCACGGTAGGTGACGTAGTCGACCGGGTTTTCCGGGCGGCTGCCGCAGGCGGCCAGGGTGGCGCTTGCCAGAAGGATTGCCAGGGTCTGCTTGTACATGGTCCCGCTCCTTGCAAAGGGTCTGTGTGGTTTTGAACAACAGCGCGCGCCAGGAGTTCGATTGCGATGCCCACGAAAGCCGCTGTAGGGTTGGCCAAACCTCCACGCAAAGGGTCAGGGGCAATGCAGCAGGATTTGGCTACGCAATACCCCTTGGTACTGGGGCCAGGGATGCTCGGGTTCGTCCGGGCGGGGTTCTATCCCTACTGGTTCGGTATTGTCCCGGCCTTGCGCAAAGGGGGCGCGCGGGTGTTCCCGGTACAGGTTTCGCCGCTGCACAGCAGTGAGGTGCGCGGCGAGCAACTGCTGACCATCATCGAAGACATCTGCAGGCGCACAGGCGCCGCCAGGGTCAACCTCATCGGCCACAGCCAAGGCGCCCTGAGTGCGCGTTACGCAGCCGCCAGGCGGCCAGCCAGGGTGGCATCGGTCACCTCGGTGGCCGGGCCCAACCATGGCTCGGAGCTGGCCGACCACCTGCAACGCACGGCGCCGGGGGATTCGCCCCAGGGGCGTATGCTGAGAGCGGTGCTGCATGCCCTTGCCGTGGTGCTGGGGTGGCTGGAAACCGGTTGGCGGCGCGGCCCGTTGCCGGTGGATGTGCATGCCTCGCATCAGTCGCTGACCAGCGCCGGGGTGGCACTGTTCAACCAGGCTTACCCACAGGGCTTGCCGGCCACCTGGGGCGGGGAAGGTGCCCATGAAGTCAACGGAGTGCGCTATTACTCATGGTCCGGCACCTTGCAGCCCGGGCTGACCGACCGGGGGCGCAACCGCTTCGATGGCAGCAACCGTTTCTGCCGCCTGTTCGCCCGCAGCTTCGTCAGGGAAAAGGGCCAGTGCGACGGTATGGTGGGGCGCTTCAGCTCCCACTTGGGGCAGGTGATCGGTGACGATTACCCGCTCGACCACCTCGATATCGTCAACCAGCAGTTCGGCGCCGTAGGGCGGGGTGCCGAGCCGGTTCGGCTGTTCACCGAACACGCCGCGCGGCTCAAGGCGGCAGGCCTTTAACGGTGGATGTGGGGGGCTGGGGGCTGAAATTCTTGGCTACACTCTCACCTCGACACCCGTGCATCGGGCACGGAGCCCAGGAGACCACTCCATGAAAGTGCTGCACATCCCGTTACTGGCCCTGGCGTTGATGTTCAGCGCCCAAGGCTTCGCTGCCAACACCGCGCAGCAGGAAAAAATGAAAACCTGCAATGCCGACGCCACCGCCAAGGCCCTCAAGGGCGATGAGCGCAAGGCCTTCATGAGCACCTGCCTGAAGAAGAGCGCCCCGCAAACCCAGCAGGAAAAGATGAAAACCTGCAACGCCGACGCCACCACCAAAGCCCTGAAGGGGGACGAGCGCAAAGCGTTCATGAGTGACTGCCTGAAGAAGAAGTGACCTGCGCCTATGCCTGCGCCGTCAAGGCTGGCAGACTGCGGGCATTCCCGCTGTCTGCCTTCGAGGCTGTATGACCTTTACCCCGCGTCAGATTACCTTGGCCAGCCTGATCATCGTCATGGCCGGCCTGCTGCTGGCTTTGCCGCTGAAGTTATTGCCCAGCCTGCTGGCCGGCTTGCTGGTGTTCGAACTGGTCAACATGCTGACCCCGCGCCTGCAACCCCTGCTGGCCGGGCAACGCGCGCGCTGGCTGGCGGTGGCGCTGCTGGGCACGCTGGTAGTGCTCAGCCTGAGCTTGCTGATTGCCGGCGCGTTCAGCTTCCTGCTGCACGAGGCGGAAAACCCCGGCGCCTCGTTGGACAAGTTCATGGCCCTGGTCGAACAGGCCCGCAGCCAGCTGCCGCCGTTCATCGAAGCCTACCTGCCCGCCAGTGCTGCCGAATTCAAGGTCGCCATCGGCGACTGGATCAAAAGCCACCTCAGCGACCTGCAACTGGTCGGCAAGGGCATGGCGCACATGTTCGTCACGCTGCTGATCGGCATGATCCTCGGCGCCATCATTGCCTTGCAGCGCATTCCCGATGTGTCCCGCCGCAAGCCGTTGGCGGCGGCATTGTTCGAGCGCCTGGCCTTGCTGGTACAGGCGTTTCGCAACATCGTCTTCGCCCAGATCAAGATTTCGCTGCTCAACACGGCCTTTACCGGCATATTCCTGGCAGTGGTGATGCCGCTGTTCGGGGTGCACCTGCCGCTGACCAAGACGCTGATCGTACTGACCTTCCTGCTGGGGCTGCTGCCGGTGATCGGCAACCTGATGTCCAACACCCTGATCACCATCGTCGGCTTGTCGCTGTCGATCTGGGTGGCGGCGGCGGCGCTGGGCTACCTGATCGTCATCCACAAGGTCGAGTACTTCCTCAACGCCCGTATCGTGGGTGGGCAGATCAGCGCCAAGGCGTGGGAGCTGCTGCTGGCGATGTTGGTGTTCGAGGCGGCGTTCGGGCTGCCTGGGGTGGTGGCGGGGCCGATCTACTATGCCTACCTGAAAAGTGAGCTGAAGCGGGCCGAGCTGGTCTGACAGATTGCCGGGGCCGCGCTGCGGCCCATCGCGACACAAGGCCGCTCCTACAGCCGACTGCGTGCATCCAATGATTGCACCTCACCCTGTAGGAGCGGCCTTGTGTCGCGATGGGCTGCAACGCAGCCCCAAAATGGATCAGGCTACCCCGTACCGCTTGCGCGCTTCGATCGCCAGCCCACTACCAATACTGCCAAAGATATTGCCCTCCACATGCCGCGCATTGGGCAACATCGCCGACACGCTGTTGCGCAATGCCGGAATCCCGCTGGAACCACCGGTGAAGAACACCGTGTCGACCTGGCCTTCGCTCACCCCGGCCTTGGCCAGCAGCTCGCTCACGCTGCCGCGCACACGCTCCAGCAACCCCTCAATGGCCTCTTCGAACAGCACCCGGGTCAGTTCGGCAGACAGTTCAGGCTCGACCCGGTGCAGGTCGATGCGGCGGCTGTCGCGCTCGGTCAGTTCGATCTTGCTGGCTTCCACTTCCATCGCCAGCCAGTGCCCGGCACGCTGCTCGATCAGCTTGAACAGCCGGTCGATGCCGAAGCTGTCCTCGATGTCGTAGCGCATGCTGCCCAGCGCCAGCTGCGACTTCTGCGAGTACAGCGCGTTGATGGTGTGCCAGGTGGCCAGGTTGAGGTGGTAGCTGGTCGGCATCAGGGCGCCGCTTTTCATGCGGCTGCCGTAGCCGAACAGCGGCATCACGCCCTGCAGGCTCAGCTGCTTGTCGAAGTCGGTACCGCCGATGTGCACGCCGCCCGTGGCCAGGATGTCGCCCTGGCGCTCGGCCAGCAGGTGGCGCTCTGGCGACAGGCGGATCAGGGTGAAGTCCGAGGTACCCCCGCCAATGTCGACAATCAGTACCAGCTCTTCGCGGCTGATGGTCGACTCGTAGTCGAACGCGGCGGCAATCGGTTCGTACTGGAACGACACGTCCTTGAAGCCGAGCTTGCGTGCCACCTCGGCCAGGGTGTCCTCGGCCTCCTGGTCGGCGGCCGGGTCTTCGTCGACGAAGAATACCGGGCGCCCCAGCACGACCTGGTCGAACTCGCGGCCGGCGGCCGCTTCGGCACGTTTTTTCAGCTCGCCGATGAACATGCCCAGCAGGTCCTTGAACGGCAAGGCACTGCCCAGCACGCTGGTGTCGTGCTTGATCAGCTTGGAGCCCAGCAGGCTTTTCAGCGAGCGCATCAGGCGGCCTTCGTAGCCTTCCAGGTACTCGTGCAGTGCCAGGCGGCCATAGACCGGGCGCCGCTCTTCAATGTTGAAGAACACCACCGAGGGCAAGGTGATCTTGCCGTCTTCCAGGGCGATCAGCGACTCGACCCCAGGGCGGTGCCAGCCAACCGTGGAGTTGGAGGTGCCAAAGTCGATGCCCAGGGCACGGGCCGGGGTTACGTCAGACATGGGAAAAGGCTTCCGGAGGCAAAACGGCCGCGCAGTTTATGCCAGTTGGCTACAGAATCAAGACCAGTCGTCTGCGATGGAGCAAAGCCAAGGCGGTCTTGAAAGGCTATGCTTGACCCCTATCTTCAGTAGCATCTTCAGTTGCAACACGCACTTTCACATTGGTGATCCACAGATGGACTTCAAAGACTATTACAAGATACTTGGCGTAGAGCCCACGGCGGACGAGAAGGCGATCAAGGCCGCGTACCGCAAGCTGGCACGCAAGTACCACCCCGATGTCAGCAAGGAACGCGATGCCGAGGACAAATTCAAAGAGGCCAATGAGGCCTACGAGGTTCTGGGCGACGCGCAGAAACGTGCCGAGTTCGATGAGATCCGCAAGTATGGCGGCCAGCACGGCCGGCCATTCCAGGCGCCACCGGGCTGGGAAAACCGCGGTGGCGGTGGTGGCTTCGAGGGCGGCGATTTCTCCGACTTCTTCAGCTCGATATTCGGCAACCGTGGTGGCAACCCCTTCGGTGGTGGCCGGCAGCAGCAACGCAGTGCCGGCAGGCGGGGGCAGGACGTGGAACTTGAATTGGCCGTATTCCTTGAAGAAACCCTGAGCAAGGAGTCCAAGCAGATCAGCTTCCAGGTGCCGCAAACCAATGCCATGGGCCAGCGCACCGGTTTCACCACCAAAACCCTGAACGTGAAGATTCCGGCCGGGGTCACCGATGGCGAGCGTATCCGCCTCAAGGGCCAGGGCGCGCCGGGCAGTGGCGGCGGGGCCAATGGCGACCTGTTCCTGACCATTCGCATGGCACCGCACCCGCTGTTCGATGTTGAAGGCCATGACCTGATCATCACCGTGCCCCTGGCGCCATGGGAGGCTGCGCTGGGCACCAAGGTTGCGGTACCCACCCTGGACGGCAAGATCAACCTCACCATCCGCCCGGACAGCCAGAGCGGCCAGCGCCTGCGTGTACCGGGCAAAGGCCTGGCGAGCAAGCACGGTGAGCGCGGTAACCTGTATGCACAGCTGAAGGTGGTGATGCCGCCGGCATCCGACGAGTCTGCCCGCGAACTGTGGACGAAGCTCGCCGAGAAAGCGGCGTTCAACCCGAGGACACAATGGAGTAAGTGATCATGAGCAGCACCCTGATCGTTCAACTGGACATGCGTACCCTGTGTCAGGAAGCCGATGTCACGGCGGACTGCGTGATCGAAATCGTCGAACACGGCATTGTCGAACCTTCTGGCCGAACGCCAGAGGACTGGCTGTTTGACGATCAGGCGCCGTTGTTGGCCAAGCGCGCGGCCAAGCTGCACCGGGAACTGGAACTGGAGTGGGAAGGGGTGGCGCTGGCGCTGGAGCTGTTGCAGGAAGTGCAGCAGCTGCGCAGCGAGAACAGCATGTTGAAGCAGCGGCTGGGCAGGTTTACCCAGATGTAGGCTTGCGCGCCGGCCTTTGTGGGAGTGGCCTTGTGTCGCGAAAGGGCCCTCCCACAAGCGGCCGCATTTCAGCCTGGTTCAGCTCCCGGGTTCAGTACCCGCTGCATGAAGGTCAAATCCAGCCAGCGGCCGAACTTCACGCCAACCTGGGGCATCTGCCCGGTCACCACGAAACCCAGCCGCTCATGCAGGCGGACCGACGCCGCATTGCCACTTTCGATGGCCGCGACCATCACATGCTTGCCGCAGCCTTGTGCACGCTCGATCAGCGCCGCCATCAACACCGCCCCCAGCCCCTTGCCCCGCTGGTCGCCGCGGATGTACACCGAGTGCTCCACGGTCAGGCGGAAACCCTCGAACGGCCGCCAGTCGCCAAACGAGGCATAGCCCAGCACGCCCGTGTCATCCACAGCCACCAGGATCGGGTAGCCCTGCTGCGCACGTGCTTCGAACCAGGCCTGGCGGTTGGCCAGGTCTACCGGGGTTTCGTTCCAGATCGCCGTGGTAGTGCGCACGGCGTCGTTGTAGATATCGAGGATGCCCGGCACGTCGGCGGGCAGGGCATCGCGCAGCTGGTAACTCATGACAGGGTCTCGCAAGTACGGTGCTTGCAGGTTAAATGGTTACCAGGCCGCGCACACCCTCGGCTTGCATGTTTTCGCCGCGCCCGCGCTGCACGATCTCGCCACGGGCCATGACCAGGTACTGGTCGGCCAGCTCTTCGGCAAAATCGTAGAACTGCTCCACCAGCAGGATCGCCATGTCCCCCCGTGCGGCAAGGCGACGGATGACGGCGCCGATTTCCTTGATGACCGACGGCTGGATGCCTTCAGTCGGTTCGTCGAGGATCAGCAGGCGCGGCCGGCTGGCCAGGGCGCGGCCGATGGCCAGCTGTTGCTGCTGCCCGCCAGACAGGTCGCCGCCCCGGCGCTGCTTCATTTGCTCAAGCACCGGGAACAGCTCGTAGATGAAGGCTGGCACTTCGCGCGCCTCCCGCGCGGGGAAACGCGACAGGCCCATCAGCAGGTTCTCCTCGACGGTCAGGCGCGGGAAAATCTCACGGCCCTGGGGCACGTAGGCGATGCCGGCGTGTACGCGTTGCTGGGGTTTGAGCGCGGTAATCGGCTTGCCTTCCCATTCGATGCTGCCATCCCGGGCGGGCACCAGGCCCATCAGGCAGCGCAGCAGGGTAGTCTTGCCGACCCCGTTGCGGCCCAGCAGGCAGGTCACTTCGCCGACTTTGGCTTCGAAGGAGAGGCCGCGCAGAATGTGGCTGCCGCCGTAGTATTGGTGCAGGGTGTCGATCTTGAGCATGTTGGTGTTCCTGAAAGTGTTGCTGTGCCTGTGCCGGCCTATTCGCGGGTGAACCCGCTCCTACAGGGACCGCACAGATTTCAAGACTTGTGCATTACCTGTGGGAGCGGGTTTACCCGCGAATAGGCCGGCACAGGTATCCCTGTCTAGCGGCCCAGGTACACCTCGACCACCCGCTCATCCGCCTGCACCTGCTCCAGCGACCCTTCTGCCAGCACACTGCCCTGGTGCAGCACGGTCACGTGGTCGGCGATGCTGCCGACGAACCCCATGTCGTGCTCGACCACCATCAGCGAATGCTTGCCGGCCAAGCCCTTGAACAGCTCGGCGGTGAACTCGGTCTCGGCATCGGTCATGCCCGCCACGGGTTCATCCAGCAACAGCAACTGCGGCTCTTGTACCAGCAGCATGCCGATTTCGAGGAACTGCTTCTGCCCGTGCGACAGCAGGCCCGCCTGGCGCTGGGCCAGCGGCAGCAGGCGCAAGGTGGTCAGCACCTCTTCGATGCGCTGGCGCTGCTCGCCGCTCAGGCGCGCAGCCAGGCTGGCCCATACCGATTTGTCGGTCTTCAGCGCCAGCTCCAGGTTCTCGTACACCGTCAGCGCCTCGAACACCGTGGGTTTCTGGAACTTGCGGCCAATCCCGGCTTGGGCGATCTGGTACTCGCCCAGGCGGGTCAGGTCGAGGGTGTCGCCAAAGTAGGCCGTGCCGCTGTCTGGGCGGGTCTTGCCGGTGATCACGTCCATCAGGGTGGTCTTGCCGGCGCCATTGGGGCCGATGATGCAGCGCAACTCGCCCACCCCGATATACAGGTTGAGCGCGTTCAGCGCCTTGAAACCGTCAAAGCTGACACTGATGTCTTCCAGGCTCAGCACCGTGCCGTGGCGGGTATCCAGGCCCGCCTTGCGGGTGTGGCCCAGGCCGATGGCGTCGCGGCCGGCGCCGAGCGGGTCGAATACCGGTTCGAGCATGAATTCGGGATGCACCGGGGGCACGCCTCTCATGGCTGGCTCCTTTTTTTCAACAGGCCGACCACGCCCTTGGGCAGGTACAGGGTGACGAGAATGAACAGCGCACCGAGGAAGAACAGCCAGAATTCCGGGAAGGCCACGGTGAACCAGCTTTTCATGCCATTGACCAGGCCGGCGCCGAGCAACGGCCCGATCAGCGTGCCACGGCCACCAAGGGCTACCCACACGGCGGCTTCGATGGAGTTGGTCGGCGACATTTCGCTGGGGTTGATGATGCCCACCTGGGGCACGTACAGCGCCCCGGCCAGCCCGCACAGCACGGCGCTGAGCACCCACACCAGCAGCTTGAAGCCGCGCGGGTCGTAACCGCAGAACATCAGGCGGTTCTCGGCGTCGCGCACTGCGGTCAGCAGGCGGCCGAACTTGCTGCGGGTCAGCCGCCAGCACAGGTACAGGCTGGCCAGCAGCAGGCCGACCGTTAGCAGGAACAACACGGCGCGGGTACCTTGCGCGGTGATGTCGAAGCCCAGAATGGTGCGGAAGTTGGTGAAGCCGTTGTTGCCACCGAAGCCGGTTTCGTTGCGGAAGAACAACAGCATGCCGGCGAAGGTCAGGGCCTGGGTCATGATCGAGAAGTACACACCCTTGATCCGCGAGCGGAAGGCGAACCAACCGAACACCAGCGCCAGCAGCCCGGGGGCCAGCACCACCAGGCACAGGGCCCAGGCAAAATGCTGGGTTCCGGCCCAGTACCATGGCAGCTCGGTCCACGACAGAAAAGCCATGAACCCGGGCAGGCCGTCCCCGGCCGCCTGGCGCATCAGGTACATGCCCATGGCATACCCGCCCAGGGCGAAGAACAGGCCGTGGCCCAGTGACAGCAGACCGGCGTAGCCCCAGACCAGGTCCAGGGCGAGGGCGACGATGGCGTAGCAGAGAATCTTGCCGACCAAGGTCAGGGTATAGGCCGACACTTGCAAGGCGTGGTCCGCCGGGAGCAGCGACAACAGCGGCAGGGCGACCAGCAGCAGGGTGACGACGGCGCCGATGGCCAGCGACAGGCGCGGCCCGGCCTTTTGCGTAGCGGTGACTAGCAGTGGCTGGTTCATCAGTCGATTACCCGTCCCTTGAGGGCGAACAGGCCTTGCGGGCGCTTCTGGATGAACAGAATGATCAACGCAAGGATGAGGATCTTGCCGAGTACGGCGCCGATCTGGGGTTCCAGCAGCTTGTTGGCAATGCCAAGGCCGAACGCCGCCCACAGGCTACCGGCCAGTTGCCCGACCCCGCCGAGCACCACCACCAGGAACGAGTCGATGATGTAGCTCTGGCCCAGGTCCGGGCCGACGTTGCCCACCTGGCTCAGGGCTACGCCACCCAGCCCGGCAATGCCCGAGCCAAGGCCGAAGGCCAGCATGTCGACGCGCCCGGTAGACACACCGCAGCATGCCGCCATGTTGCGGTTCTGGGTCACCGCCCGCACGTTCAGGCCCAGCCGCGTGCGGTTGAGCAGCAGCCAGGTCAGCAGCACCACCGCCAGGGCGAAGCCGATGATCACCAGGCGGTTGTAGGGCAGCACCAGGTTGGGCAGCAGCTGTATGCCGCCCGACAACCAAGCCGGGTTGCTGACTTCGACGTTCTGCGCGCCGAACAGCAGGCGGATGGCCTGGATCAGGATCAGGCTGATCCCCCAAGTGGCCAGCAGGGTTTCCAGTGGGCGGCCATACAGGTGGCGGATGACCGTGCGCTCCAGCGCCATGCCGACCCCGGCGCTGATGGCGAAGGCCACCGGCAGGGCGATCAGCGGATAGAACTCGATGGCACCCGGGGCATAACGCTGCACCAGCACCTGGACCATATAGGTGCTGTAGGCGCCGAGCATCAGCATCTCGCCATGGGCCATGTTGATCACGCCCAGCAGGCCGAAGGTGATCGCCAGGCCGAGCGCCGCCAGCAGCAGGATCGACCCCAGCGACAGGCCACTGAAGGCCTGGCCGAGCAGCTCGCCGAACAGCAGCTTGCGCTGCACCTGGGCCAGGCTGGTTTCGGCAGCGGTGCGCACGCCCGGGTCGCTTTCCGCGTCGGGTTGCAGCAGCGCTTCAAGGCGGGTGCGGGCCAGCGGGTCGCCGGTTTCCCCCAGCAGGCGTACGGCGGCCAGGCGTACGGCGGGGTCGCTGGCGCCCAGTTGCAAATTGGCCAGGGCCAGGCCCAGGGCTGCGTGTACGGCAGCGTCCGGCTCGCTGGCGAAGCGCCGGTCGAGGAACGCCATTTGCGCAGGTTGTGCGCTTTTTTGCAGTTGCTGGGCGGCAGCCAGGCGGGTGTCGCTGTCGTCGCTGAGCAACTGGTGGCTGGCCAGGGCATTGTCGATCAAGCCGCGCAGGCGGTTGTTCAGGCGCAGCTTGCGGGTGTCGTCGGGTGCGATGCGGCCCTGGCGCAGGTTTTCCAACAGCGGCAGGCGTGCAGCATCGGGTTGCGCTGCCCAGTTTCCGAGCAGTTGGGCCTGCTCGGCGGGCTTGGCGGTGAGGAAGAATTCGCCCTCGCTGGCGTGGGTTGCCAAGGGCATTAGCAGGAGAAGTGTGAGCAGGAGTCTGAGCATGCGGGCAATCCTGGAAATCGGTGTTGGATTCTTCGCGGGTAAACCCGCTCCTACAGGGATTTCACCGGTCCAGAGGGCAGTGGGGATCCTGTGGGAGCGGGCAAGCCCGCGAATGGGCTGCAAGGCAGCCCCCTGCACTCAGTTACCTTTCACGGCGTAATCTGGCCGCTTGTCATTGCCCGGAATGAACGGGCTCCATGGCTGCGCCCGCAGCGGCTG
>NZ_BCBD01000061.1:0-29498 GCF_001320345.1 Pseudomonas sp. NBRC 111127
TGCAACCCGTTGGCAGCCCCTGCCCCGCGCCCCAGCGACATGTTGTCATTACCGCAGGTCAGGTACACCAAGTCTTCATTGGCGCGGCTCAGTACTTCCATACCCAGCACATCGACGTAAAAGCGTTCGCACTCCTCAAGGTTGGGTACCAGCAAGGCAATATGGCGCAGGCCATTCAGGCGGCCAGGGCGGGCAGGCAATTCAGACATTGGCTAGGCTCCTTTTTTGTATACAATTTATTATTGAATTTAAAACAAAAGGAGCGCTTTGTGTATAGCCTGTTCATCAAGACCCGCGTGAAGCCCGGATGTGCCGATGCTTTCCTTAGCGCGATCAAAGTCAATGCCGCTGCTTCGGTGGCCAGCGAGGCGGGTTGCCTGGTGTTCGATGTGTCGCAGGACAGGATCGATCCGGATGTGATCTACCTGTATGAGATCTACCGCGATGATGCGGCGTATGAGGCGCATACCCAGACCGCCCATTTTCGAGATAGCCGGCCCCTGGTCGAGCCGCTGATCATTGAGCAGGAATGCTTCGAGAGTGATGTGGTAGCGCGTAATCCGGCTTATTAATTAAAAGGGGCCGCGAAGCGGCCCCTACAGCATTTGGTGGCCAAATCCGTTTGGCCGACGGGACATTCCTTATTCGGCTTTCAGGCCGTCAGCCGAAACGGCCTGTACGCCTTTGATCTTCTTGGCAATGCTGACTGCCATTTCTTTCTGGGACTCAGTCACTTTCATGTCAGACGACAGCGAAACCACGCCTTTGTTGGTTTCTACCTTGATGTCGCTGCCTGGTACGCCTTTCTCGGTCATCAGGTCAGCCTTGACCTTGGTGGTGATCCAGGTATCGGAGGTAGCTTCCTTGGCTTTGGTCACCTCACCGGCCGCCAGCATCATCGGGGCCTGGGTGGTCTGTTGGGCAAAAGCCGCGTTAGCCATGGTCAGGGTCAGAGCGGTAGCAGTAGCGGCAGCAATGGCGAACTTCTTCATGTGGGTCACTCCTGTTTTTCGAAAGGTCTGCGCCGTGTGTCCTGGCGTCAGGTATGAAGGTAGTTGCATGCGCTGTGCCAGCTTTTGATTTTCTATTAAAACCTTATAAATCAGTACTTTAGCGATTAAGCGAAACGGCAGTAATCATGCATTTTGCAATCTGCACCTGCAACCTGCATGCAAGATGCAAGTCCGCAAAAGGTTCCCGCCCCGGTCAAAAAAAAGAGCCCCGAAGGGCTCTTTCATTGCTGCGTAGCGTTCGCTTAAACGCCCGAGGCCTTGGCCGCGGCTACGTCCTTGATCGACAGCTTGATACGGCCGCGGTTGTCCACGTCCAGCACCAGTACTTCAACTTCCTGGCCTTCCTTGAGGATGTCGGTGACTTTCTCGACGCGCGCATCGCTCAGCATGGAGATGTGCACCAGGCCGTCTTTGCCAGGCAGGATATTGACGAAGGCGCCGAAGTCGACGATACGCTCGACCTTGCCGACGTAGATCTTGCCGATCTCGGCCTCGGCGGTGATGCCCAGGATGCGCTGCTTGGCAGCATCTGCCGCTTCCTTGGTTTCGCCGAAGATCTTGATCGAGCCGTCGTCTTCGATGTCGATCGAAGCCTTGGTCTCTTCGCAGATGGCGCGAATGGTGGCGCCGCCTTTACCGATCACGTCACGGATCTTGTCGGTGTCGATCTTCATCGAGATCATGGTAGGCGCGTTGGCCGACAGCTCGGTACGCGACTGGCCAATGACCTGGTTCATCTGGCCGAGGATGTTCAGGCGCGCTTCCAGGGCTTGGCCCAGGGCGATTTCCATGATCTCTTCGGTGATGCCGTTGATCTTGATGTCCATCTGCAGCGCGGTGACGCCTTTGGCGGTACCGGCTACCTTGAAGTCCATGTCGCCCAGGTGGTCTTCGTCACCGAGGATGTCGGTCAGAACCGCGAACTTGTCGCCTTCCTTCACCAGGCCCATGGCGATACCGGCCACTGGCGCCTTCATCGGCACACCAGCGTCCATCAGCGCCAGCGAAGCACCGCAAACCGAAGCCATGGAGCTGGAACCGTTGGATTCGGTGATTTCCGAGACCACGCGGATGGTGTACGGGAACACGTCGGCGGCAGGCAGCATGGCCTGGACCGAACGACGGGCCAGACGGCCGTGGCCGATTTCACGACGGCCAGCGCCGCCCATGCGGCCACACTCACCTACCGAGAACGGTGGGAAGTTGTAGTGCAGCATGAAGGGGTCTTTCTTCTCGCCTTCGAGGGTGTCCAGCAGCTGGGCGTCACGGGCAGTACCCAAGGTCGCAACCACCAGGGCCTGGGTTTCACCGCGGGTGAACAGCGCCGAACCGTGGGTTTTCGGCAGCACGCCCACTTCGATGTTCAGCGGGCGAACGGTCTTGGTGTCGCGGCCGTCGATACGTGGCTTGCCGTTGACGATGTTTTCGCGAACGGTGCGGTATTCGATTTCGCCGAAGATGTCTTTTACTTCAGCAGCCGAAGGCTGGCCTTCTTCACCGGAGAACTTGGCAACCGCCTGGTCACGCAGCTCGCCCAGGCGCGCATAGCGGTCGGCCTTGACGGTGATGGTGTAGCCTTGCGAAACCGCTTCGCCGAACTCGGCACGGATGGCGTTGAACAGCTCGGTGTTGGCCACCGCAGGTTTCCAGTCCCAGGTTGGCTTGCCCGCTTCGGCAGCCAGCTCCTTCACGGCCTGGATCACGGCCTGGAACTCGTCATGGGCGAACAGTACCGCGCCCAGCATCTGGTCTTCGGTCAGCTCCTGGGCTTCCGATTCAACCATCAGAACGGCGTCGGAAGTACCGGCAACGACCATGTCCAGGCTGGAGGCAGCCAGTTGCTCGTAAGTCGGGTTCAGCAGGTAGCCGGTGCTTTCGTGGAAGGCCACGCGCGCGGCGCCGATCGGGCCTTCGAACGGAATACCGGAAATGGCCAGGGCAGCCGAGGTACCGATCATCGCAGCGATGTCCGGGTCAGTCTTCTTGCTGGTGGAAACCACGGTGCAGACGACCTGCACTTCGTTCATGAAGCCTTCCGGGAACAGCGGGCGGATCGGACGGTCGATCAGGCGCGAGGTCAGCGTCTCTTTCTCGGAAGGACGGCCTTCACGCTTGAAGAAGCCACCTGGGATCTTGCCAGCGGCGTAGGTCTTTTCCTGGTAGTGAACCGACAGCGGGAAGAAGCCCTTGCCTGGATCAGCCTGTTTGGCGCCTACCACAGTCACCAGCACGGTGACGTCGTTATCGACGGTAACCAGCACGGCGCCGGTTGCCTGACGGGCAATACGGCCCGTTTCGAGAGTGACGGTCGATTGACCGAACTGGAAAGTCTTGATTACCGGGTTCACGGTTTCCTACCTTTTTCAGTGGCTCTTGGGGGAACTGGTTTCTTGCGAATTCTTGGGCAGAACGGGGAATCGGCCCCATTGACCGTCCAGATACAACACGAGGCTGGGAGCCTGGCCGCTGCGCGGTAAACCGCTCAGCTGAACCAGGCTGCCAACCTCGGAGATACGCGTGGCGTGCCCGACGACCCTGCTGCGAAACAGCAAAGCCGAAGCCTGCGACACGCCATGCACACCACTGACCAGGCCGCTATTAGCGACGCAGGCCCAGGCGACCGATCAGGGCGCTGTAACGAGTGGTGTCTTTGCCCTTCAGGTAGTCCAGCAGCTTACGACGCTGGTTAACCATACGGATCAGACCACGACGGGAGTGGTGGTCTTTATCGTTGGCCTTGAAGTGGCCTTGCAGCTTGTTGATGTTGTGGGTCAGCAGAGCAACCTGCACTTCCGGGCTACCGGTATCGCCGGCGGCTTGCTGATATTCGGCAACGATCTTAGCTTTTTCTTCAACGCTGAGGGCCATTTGGCTTCTCCTGATAACGGATCCCGCATGCGGGGTCCAATAGGCCAGGGACAAATCCCTGTATTAATAAAAAAGGTGTGACCGTGCCTACTGACAGCCACCCTTGCTGCCGTGGGGTTCGGCAATTGCCTGGCCCCGCGGTTTCGGTCATTCCGACCGAATAAGCCGACGTGGCGCGATGCGCCCGTCTTCGCTCACTTCACCGATACCGATGAAGCGCGCATTATGATCCTGTACCCGGACCATGCCAAATTGTGGCGCGTCCGGCGCGCGTACCGCCTGCCCATGCAGCCAGTAGAACGCACTGTGTTCGGACAGGCTGACCATTGGCCAGTCCTGCAGGCCGCTGTCCGAGGGCATCAGGAAGCGGTCCAGCGCTTCGTTGCCGCCTTCGGCGTGAGCCTGTTCGAGCGCTTCGAGGGTCACCGTCTGTGCCAGCGCGAAGGGCCCGGCCTGGGTCCTGCGCAGCTCGGCAACATAGGCGCCGCAGCCCAGGGCCTCGCCAATATCCTCCACCAGGGTGCGGATATAGGTGCCTTTGCTGCAACCTACGCTCAACCGTGCACGGGTGCCTTCGCACTCGAGCAACTCCAAGCGGCCAATAGTAACAGAACGCGCCTCGCGCTCCACTACCTCTCCTGCACGTGCCAGCTTGTACAGCGGCTGGCCATCACGCTTGAGTGCCGAGTACATCGGCGGTATCTGGCTGATGGGGCCGCGAAAACGCGGCAGCACCGCCTCGATATCGGCGCGACCAACGGTCACCTCACGGGTCTGCAGAACCTCACCTTCGGCGTCGCCGGTGTTGGTAGTCTGCCCCAGCTGCATGACCGTTTCGTAGCCCTTGTCGGAGTCGAGCAGGTACTGCGAAAACTTGGTCGCCTCGCCAAAGCACAACGGCAGCACGCCGGTTGCCAGCGGGTCGAGGCTACCGGTGTGGCCGGCCTTTTCCGCATTCAGCAGCCAGCGCACTTTCTGCAGGGCGGCATTGGAGGTGAAGCCCAGCGGCTTGTCCAGCAGGATGATGCCGCTGACGTTGCGGCGGATACGTTTGACCTGGGCCACCGCTTACTCCTTGGTGTCCGGCTCGTCGGCTTCCTTGTGCATGCGGTCCTCGGCCACTGCACGCTCGATCAGCGCCGACAGGTGCACACCGCGGCTGACACTTTCATCGAAGTGGAAGTGCAATTGCGGCACGCTGCGCAGTTGCATCGAACGCCCCAGGTGCAGGCGCAGGAAGCTGGCAGCGCTGTTGAGTGCCTTGAGCGACTGCTGCACCGCGTCCGGGGTTTCTTCGCCCATGACGGTGATGAACACCTTGGCATGGCCCAGGTCGCGGCTGACGTCCACGGCGGTGATGGTCACCAGGCCGACACGCGGGTCCTTGACTTCGCGACGGATCAGCTCGGCCAGCTCGCGCTGCATCTGATCGCCAATACGTTGGGTACGGCTATATTCTTTGGCCATTCTTGCTACCTGTAACTTAAAGCGGCAAACGCCCGGGCAGACCTGAGCCTGACCGGGCGCTACCTGAAGAGGTACCGCAAGCCGCCCTGCGAGGGGCGCTTGCGGCTCGCTCGCCCTTAAAGGGTACGAGCCACCTGGACTTTCTCGAAGACTTCGATCTTGTCGCCGACCTTGACGTCGTTGTAGCTCTTGACGCCAATACCGCACTCCATGCCCGAACGCACTTCGGAGGCGTCGTCCTTGAAGCGACGCAGCGATTCCAGCTCGCCTTCGAAGATCACAACGTCGTCGCGCAGTACGCGGATCGGACGGTTGCGGTACACGGTACCCTCGATGACCATACAGCCAGCGATGGCGCCGAACTTCGGCGAACGGAACACGTCACGCACTTCGGCAACACCCAGGATGTTCTCGCGAACATCGCTGCCGAGCATGCCGGTCAGGGCCTTCTTGACGTCTTCGATGATGTCGTAGATCACGTTGTAGTAACGCATATCCAGACCTTCCTGCTCGACGATCTTGCGCGCACCGGCATCGGCACGCACGTTGAAGCCGAACAGTACAGCGTTCGAAGCCAGCGCCAGGTTGGCATCGCTCTCGGTGATACCACCGACGCCACCACCAATCACGCGCACTTGCACTTCGTCGTTGCCCAGGCCGCCAAGCGAACCCTGCAGCGCCTCGAGAGAACCACGCACATCGGTCTTGAGCACGATGTTGAGGGTTTTCTTCTCTTCCTGCCCCATGGTCTCGAAGATGTTTTCCAGCTTGCCGGCGTGAGCGCGGGCCAGCTTGACCTCGCGGTACTTGCCTTGACGGAACATGGCAACTTCGCGGGCTTTCTTCTCGTCGGCAACCACGGACAGCTCGTCACCGGCTTCCGGGGTACCGTCCAGGCCAAGGATCTCGACCGGGATCGACGGGCCGGCTTCTTTCACAGGCTTGCCGTTCTCGTCGAGCATGGCACGCACGCGGCCATAGTTGGAACCGCACAGCACCATGTCGCCCTGACGCAGCGTACCGTCCTGAACCAGGATGGTCGCGACCGGGCCGCGGCCCTTGTCCAGGCGCGATTCGACGACCACGCCACGACCAGGTGCAGTCGGGGTAGCAGTCAGCTCGAGGATCTCGGCCTGCAGCAGCACAGCTTCGAGCAGCTCGTCGACACCGGTACCCATCTTCGCCGATACCTTGACGAATGGCGTGTCACCACCCCAGTCCTCGGAGGTAACGCCTTCGACGGCCAGTTCGTTGCGGATACGATCGAGGTCAGCACCCGGCTTGTCGATCTTGTTCACTGCAACCACCAGCGGAACGCCAGCTGCCTTGGCATGCTGAACCGCTTCGCGGGTTTGCGGCATTACGCCGTCGTCCGCCGCCACCACCAGGATGACGATGTCGGTCGCCTTGGCACCACGGGCACGCATCTGGGTGAACGCAGCGTGGCCCGGGGTATCGAGGAAGGTGACCATGCCGCGGTCGGTTTCCACGTGGTAGGCACCGATGTGCTGGGTAATGCCACCGGCTTCGCCAGCAGCAACCTTGGCACGACGGATGTAGTCGAGCAGCGAGGTCTTGCCATGGTCAACGTGACCCATGACGGTAACCACCGGCGCGCGGGACTCGGCCTGGCCTTCGAACTTCAGCGATTCGGCCAGGGAATCTTCCAGCGCGGTGTCGCTGATCAGCGTGACCTTGTGGCCCAGCTCTTCAGCGATCAGCTGGGCAGTTTCCTGGTCGAGCACCTGGTTGATGGTGACCGGGGTACCCATCTTGAACATGAACTTGACCACTTCAGCGGCCTTGACCGACATCTGCTGGGCCAGTTCGGAGACGGTGATGGTCTCGCCGATGGTCACGTCACGGATGACTGGACCGGTCGGGTTCTGGAAGCCGTGCTGGTTACGCTTCTTCAGCTTGCTCTTGCCACCACGACCACGACGGGCGCCGTCGCTCTCTTCATCGGTGGTACGCGGAGCGGCACGTGGCGTTGGAGCCTTTTCCTTCTCCTTGACCTTGACCTTGATCGACACACGAGGGGCTTCGCCACGACGACGGTCGTCATCACGGGTACGGCTCTCGTTGCGACGGGTCTCGTCCTTCTTGCGCTCGGCAGCACGGGCTGCAGCGTCTTCGGAGGCTGGCGCGTCGGCGACGACCGGGGCCGGGGCAGCGGCAGGAGCCGGCTCTGGCTTGGCGGCAGGCGCCGGGGCTGCTGTTGCGGTATCGGCAGCCTGACGGCGAGCCTGTTCCTCGTTGCGCTGGCGAACTTCGGCCTCGACCTTGTCGCGCGCAGCGTTTTCGGCCGCACGGCGCTCTTCCAGCTCACGCTTCTGCTCAGCCTGGATTTCTTCCGGGCTGCGCTGCACGAAAACTTTCTTCTTGCGTACTTCTACGCTGATGCTCTTGCTACCGGCGACACGCAGGGTGCTGGTGGTTTTGCGCTGCAAGGTAATCTTGCGCGGCTCTTCCGCCTTGCTCTTGTGGCTGCTTTTCAAATGAGTCAGCAGGGTCTGCTTCTCATTGTCGGTCACTACCTGACCGGCGTCGGTGTGCGGCAGACCTGCCTCACGCATCTGCTGCAGCAGGCGCTCTACCGGTGCCTCGACCTCTTGGGCCAGTTCTTTCACCGTGACTTGCGTCATGCACTTCTCTCCTCAGGCCGCGCCTAATTACTCGAACCAGTGGGCTCGGGCGGCCATGATCAACTTGCCGGCACGCTCTTCGTCGATGCCGTCGATGTCGAGCAGATCGTCGATCGACTGCTCGGCCAGGTCTTCGCGGTTAACCACGCCGCGCACCGCCAGTTCAGCCGCCAGGTCCTTGTCCATGCCCTCAAGGGAGAGCAGGTCTTCGGCCGGGTGGGCGTCTGCCAGTTTTTCTTCGGTAGCGATGGCCTTGGTCAACAAACGGTCCTTGGCTCGAGCGCGGAGCTCATTGACGATATCTTCGTCAAAGCCATCGATGTTGAGCATTTCTTCCAACGGTACGTAGGCAATTTCTTCGAGGCTGGTGAAGCCTTCGTCGACCAGCACTTGGGCCAGCTCCTCGTCGACTTCCAGTTCATCGATGAAATTACGCAGGATGTCACCGGTTTCGGCCTGTTGCTTGGCCTGGATGTCCTTCTCGGTCATCACGTTCAAGGTCCAGCCGGTCAACTGACTGGCAAGACGAACGTTCTGACCGCCACGGCCAATGGCCTGGGCCAGGTTGTCCTCGGCGACGGCGATGTCCATGGCATGGGCATCTTCATCAACGATGATCGCCGCGACTTCAGCCGGCGACATGGCGTTGATGACGAACTGCGCCGGGTTATCGTCCCACAGGACGATATCCACACGCTCACCACCCAGCTCCCCGGATACAGCCTGGACGCGCGAACCGCGCATGCCGATACAGGCACCTTGCGGGTCGATACGCTTGTCCTTGGAGCGGACGGCGATCTTGGCTCGCGAACCCGGGTCACGGGAAGCAGCCATGACTTCGATCAGGCCCTCGGCAATTTCCGGCACTTCAATGCGGAAAAGCTCGATCAGCATCTGCGGCGCGGTGCGCGACAGGATCAGCTGAGGGCCACGGTTTTCAGTGCGAATTTCCTTCAGCAGTGCACGCAGGCGCACGCCAACACGGAAGGTTTCGCGGGGAATGATGTCTTCGCGGGCCAACAGGGCCTCGGCGTTGTTGCCCAGGTCAACGATGACGTTGTCGCGGGTAACCTTTTTAACGGTACCGGAGATGATTTCGCCAACGCGTTCGCGGTAGGCATCGACCACCTGGGCACGCTCGGCCTCGCGGACCTTCTGCACGATGACCTGCTTGGCGGTCTGGGCGGCGATGCGACCAAATTCGATGGACTCGATCTTCTCTTCGATCACGTCACCTACCTTGGCTTCAGGGTGGGTGTCCTTGATCTTGTCCAGCCAGGTCTCGATCGCCGGATCGTCCAGATCGGCTTCATCGACCACGGTCCAGCGACGGAAGGTCTCGTAGCTACCGGTGTGGCGGTTGATTTCCACACGCAGATCGACTTCGTCTTCAAAACGTTTTTTGGTTGCAGTGGCCAGGGCCACCTCCAGCGCTTCGAAAATGACGCCGGGCGGTACACCTTTTTCGTTGGATACCGATTCAACAACCAGCAGTACTTCTTTGCTCATCGTACGCCTCGCCTTGCGCAAGCCATTGGGCCCGGATAGTCCGCCGGGCCCGGCACGTCTCAGTCAAAACTGGGAATAATATTGGCCTTGTCGATCGAATCGATCGGCAGAAGGAATTCCTGGTTGTCCACCTGGACCACCACGTCCTGCTCCTCCACACCGCGGAGAAGGCCCTGGAAGTTACGACGACCCTCGAAGGGTGAGCGCAGCTTGATCTTCACTTGTTCGCCGGCATGCGAGGCAAACTGTTCCAGAGTGAACAGTGGGCGATCCATGCCTGGGGAAGACACCTCGAGGGTGTATTCACTGCTGATTGGATCTTCCACATCGAGGATTGCGCTGGCCTGACGGCTGACTGCTTCGCAATCGTCCACCAGAATACCGCCTTCCTTGTCGATGTAGATGCGCAATACCGAATGCTTACCCTGGGAAACGAACTCGATCCCCCAGCATTGATAGCCCAGACCCTCGACAACCGGGGCCAACAAGGCCTGCAACTGTTCTAGCTTGCTCGACACCTGAACCCCCTCGTGCATGCTGTGCAAATAAAAAATGGGCAAAGCGCCCATCCCTGAAAGCGCCGTTGGACAACGACGCCGAAACTGTTCGGTTAGCAAAAAGCCCCTGAAAAGGGGCTCCGCTGAAGCTGGTTGCGGGGGCTGGATTTGAACCAACGACCTTCGGGTTATGAGCCCGACGAGCTACCAAGCTGCTCCACCCCGCGACAAAGCTGGGGCGAAAGTATAAGACCGAACCCTGCTGAGGGTCAAATCCAAACCTTCACCTGCAAGAAAGCCCGCTAAAGCGGGCTCTCAAGCTTCAATTGGTACCGAGAAGGGGACTCGAACCCCTACACCCTATGGGCACAACCACCTCAAGGTTGCGTGTCTACCAATTCCACCACCTCGGCAATACTACTACTTGAAACCCGTTACTTCTGCTCTTCTGCCGGAGGAGGTACATCACCCGTATTAGGAGTTGCTTCGCTCTTCTGCTGCTGTTGGAGCACCGGTACATCATCATTGACTGCCGGTTTTTGCGGCTCTTTCACTTCTAGCACTGCTGGATCTGGAAGACCTGCTTGGCTAAGCTGGTGAGCTTGTTGCTTCGCGAAGTATCCTAACCCAAGTGCTGTCAAAAAGAAAGTGGCAGCGAGTATAGCAGTTAATTTACTTAGGAACGTTGCAGAGCCTTGGCTCCCGAACACGGTATTAGAAGCACCCGCGCCGAAAGATGCACCTGCTTCAGCACCTTTACCCTGTTGCAACAGTACCAGCACTACTAGCGAAAGCGCTGCCAACAGATGAAAAACAACGATGACTGTTTCCAGCATTTGTTCAGTTTCCTGCGGCGCGACAAATTGCACCGAATTCGTCTGCGTTCAGGGACGCTCCACCAATGAGCCCCCCATCGATATCCGGCATGCCGAACAGTTCGGCCGCATTGGCCGCCTTCACGCTGCCGCCGTAGAGCAACTGCACCTTCGCAGCCACTTCAGCATCTTCTGCCGCCAGCTGGCCGCGGATGGCGGCGTGCACATCCTGGGCCTGCTGTGGCGTGGCCGTAAGGCCAGTGCCGATGGCCCATACAGGCTCATAGGCAATTACTGCATTGGCAAAAGCCTTAACACCGAATGCTTCGATGATACTGCTTAGTTGACGCCCGACAACTTCGAGCGTTTTGCCTGCCTCGCGCTCTTCCAGGGTTTCCCCTATGCAAAGCACTGGCTTCAAACCTTTGGCCTGGGCCGCTGCAAACTTGCGATTCAGCACTTCGTCGGTTTCGCCAATGATCTGGCGACGCTCGGAATGGCCAATCAACACCAACTTGCAACCTGCTTCAACCAGCTGCTCGGGAGCAACTTCCCCGGTCAGCGCACCCTGTTCGGGTTGTACAGCAGAATTCTGTGCACCGACAGTAATTTCTTTACCCGCCAGGCCATCGATCACTTGATTGATGAACAAGGCCGGTGGAAATACTGCGACTTCCACTCCGCTCGGCAAGGCGAGATTGCTCAAGCCTTCGATCAGCTCAGCGACGCTAGCGCGGGTACCGTGCATCTTCCAGTTACCAGCTACCATAGGGCGACGCATGCTTTACCTCGTCGGTCAAAGTGGGCGCAGATCTTACCCAACCAGATCTGCGCTGGCAAGCGCCTTCAGACACAAACTTCGCCAACCAGTTTGGCCAGGGCTTCGGCATGGCCACGCACCTGCGCTTCGTCCTCGCCTTCGACCATTACCCGCACCAGCGGCTCGGTACCGGACTTGCGCAACAGCACACGCCCGCGCCCCGCCAGCGCCTCGGTGACCTTGGCGCTGGCTTCCTGCACGGCCGGGTGCTGCAGCGGGTCGACCTTGCTGCCGCCAAAGCGCACATTGATCAGCACCTGCGGGCATTTGCGCAGGGCCTGGCGGGCCTGGGCCAGGCCCTCGCCGCGGCGCTTGAGCGCCATCAGCACCTGCAACGCGGCAATGATCGCATCACCGGTAGTGGTGTAGTTGCAGCACACCACGTGGCCCGAGTTCTCACCGCCCACCAGCCACTCACGCTCCAGCAGCTCGGCCATCACATAACGGTCACCGACCTTGGCCCGCACGAAGGGGATATCCAGGTCCTTGAGCGCCAGCTCCAGGCCCAGGTTGCTCATCAGCGTACCCACTACCCCGCCCTGGAGCTTGCCACGCTCCTGCAGGTCGCGGGCAATGATGAACAGCAACTCGTCGCCATCGACGATCGCCCCGGTGTGGTCGACCATCAGTACGCGGTCGCCGTCACCGTCGAAGGCAATGCCGAGGTCGGCATGCCCGACCAGCACCGCAGCCTGCAGCGATTCGATATGGGTCGAGCCGCAGTTTTCGTTGATGTTCAACCCGTCGGGCTGGGCATGCAGCACAGTGACATCGGCACCCAGCTCGCGGAACACGCTTGGCGCAACCTTGTAGGTGGCACCATGGGCGCAATCGACCACCAGCTTGAGGCCTTCGAAGCTGGTGCTGCTCGGTACGCTGCTCTTGCAGAACTCGATGTAGCGGCCAGCAGCATCGTTGATACGCGACACCTTGCCCAGCTTGCTCGACTCGACCACGGTCATCGGCTGATCGAGCAGTTCCTCGATCATCAGTTCGACGTCGTCCGGCAGCTTGGTGCCCTGGCCCGAGAAGAACTTGATGCCGTTGTCGTCATGCGGGTTGTGCGAGGCACTGATGACGATACCGGCTTCGGCGTGGAAGGTACGCGTGAGGTAGGCGATGGCCGGTGTCGGCATCGGCCCCAGCAGCATCACGTCGGCGCCTGCCGCCGACAGGCCGGCTTCGAGGGCAGACTCGAACATGTAGCCGGAGATACGCGTGTCCTTGCCCACCAGCACCCGGCAGTGGCCGAGCTTGCGGAAGGCCATGCCGGCCGCCCAACCCAGCTTCAGCATGAAGTCCGGGGTGATCGGGTATTCGCCGACGCGGCCACGAATGCCGTCGGTACCAAAGTATTTTCTGCTCATAGGGACTCCAATGTTCTTATTCGGCGCCTTGTACCGCAGCGATCATGCGCACCACATCGACCGTTTCGGCCACGTCGTGGACACGCAGGATGCTCGCGCCCTTGGTCATGGCCAGGGCCGCCAGTGCCAGGCTGCCGTACAGGCGCTCGTCGACCGGACGTTCCAGCGTCAGGCCGATCATGCTCTTTCGCGAGACCCCCACCAGGAGTGGGCGCCCAAGACGATGGAGCGTTTCCATGTGCTTGAACAGGCTCAGGTTGTGCGCCAGCGTTTTGGCGAAACCGAAGCCCGGGTCAAGGATGATGCGTTGTTCATCAATACCGGCCGATGCGCAGGCCGCCATGCGCTGCTGCAGATACCGGGCAACATCGGCAGTCACGTTCTCGTAGTGCGGGTCGTCCTGCATGTTGCCCGGCTCGCCACGCATGTGCATCAGGCACACCGGCAGGCCGGTGGCGGCAGCGGCATCCAGGGCGCCGTCGCGCTCCAGGCCACGCACGTCGTTGATCAACCCGGCGCCAAGGCGCGCAGACTCACGCATGACGGCCGGGGTCGAGGTATCGACGGAAATGACCACGTCCAGGCGACTGTTGATGGCCTCGACCATCGGCGCCACACGCTCGAGCTCCTCGGTGACCGAAACGGCGCGCGCCCCAGGCCGGGTGGACTCACCACCGATGTCGATCAGCGTGGCACCGGCGGCAACCATGGCTTCGGCATGGCGCAAGGCCTCGTCGCGCTGGTTGAAGCGCCCGCCATCGGAGAAGGAATCGGGGGTGATATTGAGAATACCCATGACATGGGTACGTGACAAATCAAGAACCCGGTTGCCGCAAGGCAACCGGGTCGGGTACTGCACTGAGCTCATAGATGCCCTTAGTGTTGAGCTGCCGGGCCGCCAATCGGCGATTCCGGACGATCGTTCTGGGCAGCAGGCGTGCCCGAATCCGTATCATCGTCCCAGTCACGCGGCTCGCGCGGCGTACGCCCAGCCATGATGTCGTCGATCTGATCGGCATCAATGGTCTCATACTTCATCAGCGCTTCGGTCATTGCTTCGAGCTTGTCGCGGTTTTCGACCAGCAACTGCTTGGCCGTGGCGTAGCACTGGTCGATGATGCTGCGCACCTCGGAGTCGATCAGCTTGGCGGTTTCGCCGGAAACGCTGGCGTGCTGGCTGGCAGCGCTGCGGCCCAGGAACACCTCGCCGTCTTCTTCGGCATACATCAACGGACCGAGTTTTTCGGACAGGCCCCACTTGGTCACCATGTTTCGTGCGATCTGGCTGGCACGCATGATGTCGTTGGAAGCGCCGGTGGTGACCCCGTCGAAGCCCAGGGTCATTTCTTCGGCAATACGGCCGCCGTACAGCGAGCAGATCTGGCTGATCAAGGCACGCTTGGACAGGCTGTAACGGTCCTCTTCCGGCAGGAACATGGTCACACCCAGGGCCCGACCACGCGGGATGATCGAAACCTTGTAGACCGGGTCGTGCTCAGGCACCAGGCGGCCGACGATGGCGTGGCCCGCCTCGTGGTAGGCAGTGTTACGTTTTTCTTTCTCGGACATGACCATGGTCTTGCGCTCGGCGCCCATCATGATCTTGTCCTTGGCCAGCTCGAACTCCTTCATCTCCACCAGGCGCTTGTTGGAGCGGGCGGCAAACAGGGAAGCTTCGTTGACCAGGTTGGCAAGGTCGGCACCGGAGAAGCCCGGCGTACCCCGCGCGATAACGGCCGGGTTGACGTTCTCGCTGACCGGCACCTTGCGCATGTGCACCTTCAGGATCTGCTCGCGGCCGCGGATGTCCGGCAGGCCGACCACCACCTGGCGGTCGAAACGGCCGGGGCGCAGCAGCGCCGGGTCGAGTACGTCCGGACGGTTGGTGGCGGCGATGACGATGATGCCATCGTTCATCTCGAAGCCGTCCATTTCCACCAGCAGCTGGTTCAGGGTTTGCTCACGCTCGTCGTGACCACCGCCCATGCCGGCACCACGGTGGCGACCCACGGCGTCGATCTCGTCGATGAAGATGATGCACGGTGCATGCTTCTTGGCCTGTTCGAACATGTCGCGCACACGGCTGGCACCGACACCGACGAACATTTCAACGAAGTCCGAACCGGAGATGGTGAAGAACGGGACTTTTGCCTCACCGGCAATGGCCTTGGCCAGCAGGGTTTTACCGGTACCGGGTGGGCCTACCATCAGCACGCCACGCGGAATACGGCCGCCCAGGCGCTGGAACTTGCCCGGGTCACGCAAGAACTCGACCAGCTCGCCAACTTCTTCCTTGGCCTCGTCGCAACCGGCGACGTCGGCCAGGGTCGTCTTGACCTGGTCTTCGGACAGCAGGCGCGCCTTGCTCTTGCCAAAGCTCATGGGCCCGCCTTTACCGCCGGCACCGCCCTGCATCTGGCGCATGAAGAACATGAACACGGCGATGATCACCAGGATCGGGAAGCTTGCTACCAACAGCTGCGTCCAGATGCTCTGCTGCTCAGGCTGCTTGCCTTCGACCACTACGTGGTTGTCGACGAGGTCGCCGATCAGGCCGTTATCGGTGATGGCTGGGCGCACGGTCTTGAAGCTGTCGCCATCGGAGCGCTTGCCGGTAATGATGTAGCCGTCGACGGTCACACGTTCGACCTTGCCATCCTTGACCTGCTGGATGAAGTCGGAGTAGTTGAGGGTCTGCGGCTCGTTAGGGCTGGAGAAGTTGTTCATCACTGTCACCAGGACAGCTGCGATGATCAACCACAGGATCAGATTCTTTGCCATGTCGTTCAATTCGCTACCCTCTGAGGCCGGCGCACGACGCAGCCGTGCCTCGCATGATATTCATCGCCCTAACTTACTACATTACCTACGCAGCCGCAGGCACCGTCTGTAACCCTTTGTGAAAGCTAGACTACACGAAGTTCGGACGATCCTGACGCCGCGGCCGATTGGAAATAACTATCGGCCGCCGCGCTTCACGCCTTTCAAGCGCCTTTGAAACCTTTGCCCAACAGGTACTGTTCACGCGAGCGGTCCCGCGATGAAGAAGGCTTGCGCATCTGCACCTTGTCGAACTTGGTGCGCACGTCCTTCAGGTACATGTCGAAGCCTTCGCCCTGGAAAATCTTGATCAGGAAATCCCCGCCGGGCTTGAGCACGCGGGTTGCCAGGTCCAGGGCCAGCTCGCAGAGGAACATGGCACGTGGCATGTCCACTTCGGGCGTACCACTCATATTGGGGGCCATGTCGGAAATCACAAGGTCCACGTGCGAATCACCGACCGCGTCGAGGATTTGCTGGAGCACGGCGTCTTCGGTGAAATCGCCCTGGATGAAGGTAACGTCTGGGATCGAGTCCATTTCCAGGATATCCGAAGCGATCAGCCGGCCCTGGCCGCCAATCAGACGACTGGTCACCTGCGACCACCCGCCCGGGGCCGCACCCAGGTCGATTACGCTCATGCCGGGGCGGATCAGGCGGTCCTTCTCCTGGATCTCCAGCAGTTTGTAGCTCGCACGCGAGCGGTAGCCGTCCTTCTGTGCCTGTTTCACAAAAGGATCGTTGAAATGCTCTCGCAGCCAGTTTGCGCTGCTTTTGGAACGTTGTACCACGGGGCACCTCGATGATATGCGTCGTGATTGACTGGGCGGAGCCGGTGGCCCTCGGGTAAAATGCCGGTCAATTTTACAGAATCAGACGGAAAGGGTCAGATTATGCCGCTCAATAACGAGCAGAAGAAGCAATACAAGTCCATTGGTCATGACCTGAAGCCGGTCCTGATCGTTGCTGGCAATGGTTTGAATGAAGGCGTGGTCGCCGAGCTGGAACGCGCACTGGTCGATCATGAACTGATCAAGGTCGAGATTCGCTCGGAAGACCGCGAAGAACGCGCCGAGACCATCGCCGAGCTGTGCAAGGCCGGCCGCGCCGAACTGGTGCAGACCATCGGCAAGAAAGCCCTGATCTACCGCAAGAACCCACAACCGAACAAGCAGCTGTCCAACATTCACCGTTACAAGTAACGGAAAGGATAGCGCGACTCCTCTGTAGGAGCGGCCTTGTGTCGCGATGGGCTGCGAAGCGGCCCCCTGCAATATCTGTGGTTAAGCTGATATCTGGGGGCTGCTTCGCAGCCCATCGCGACACAAGGCCGCTCCTACAAAGGACTGCGGCAGTCTGGGCTAGCGCCGGACTTTGACCGGCACCGGCTGGGCCACCAGCACGATGCCGGAGAAGCCCAGCACCAGGAAGCAGAACATCTGCCAGCGCTCGCCAACGGAAATGCCGTAACGCAGGGTGTAGTACCCCACACACGCACCGAAGCCGAGCAACAGCATCTGGCCGCGAAACTGCCGCCACCAGGCCGCCAGGCCTTCCACCCTTGCCAGCACAGCCAGCTGGGCCAACAAGCCAAGCAACGCCACGCCGATCAACCAGCGGTCGATCTGCCCGGCGATGTCCTGCACCAGCAGCGGCGCCAGGCCACTGACCTTGAGCGCAGGCACCAGCCCCACATGGAACACCCACAGGCCACCGACCCAGAACACCTGGGCCAGTTGCCAGAGGATCCCCTCGAGGGATGGCGCCCGCAGGCGCCGGTCAGATGTGTTTGACTTCGACAATCTCGTACTCGACCGTACCGTTAGGCGTCTTGACGACAACGGTATCCCCTTCTTCCTTGCCAATGATGGCACGGGCAATCGGGGCGCTGTTCGACAGCTTGCCTTTCTTCACATCGGCTTCATCTTCGCCAACGATCTGATAGGTCACTTCTTCATCGGTTTCGGTGTTGGCCAGCACCACGGTGGTGCCGAAAATCACCTTGCCGGTGTGGGCGATGGTGGTGACGTCGATTACCACCGAGTTCTGCAGGCGGCCTTCGATATCGCGGATACGCGCCTCGACCATGCCCTGCTCTTCACGCGCGGCATGGTATTCGGCGTTTTCCTTGAGGTCGCCCAGCTCACGCGCTTCACCAATGGCTTGGCTCAGGCGCGGGCGCTCGGTCTTGCTCAGGAAGGTCAGCTCCTCTTCCAGGGCGCGAGCGCCCTGGACGGTCATCGGGTATTTGGTAATGCTCATGCTTTGAGTCCTGCATGCAGATCCTGCAGGCGACGAACAGTCTTCTCGGGACCGAATTTCAACGCCTCGCAGATGGCTTCACCAGCCGCAATGGTAGTGGTGCAGTAAATCTTGTGCTGCAGCGCATTGCGACGAATCGAGTAGGAGTCGGCGATCGACTGGCGGCCTTCGGTGGTGTTGATGATCAGCGACACTTCGTCGTTCTTGATCATGTCGACCACGTGCGGGCGGCCTTCGGTCACCTTGTTCACGCGGCGCACTTTCAGGCCAGCCGCCTCGATAACCTTGGCGGTGCCGGCAGTAGCAACCACTTCGAAGCCCAGGGCGATCAGGTCACGGGCAACGCCAGCCACTTGTGGCTTGTCGTCGTCACGCACGCTGATGAACGCGGTGCCGCCAGTAGGCAGCACTTCGCTGGCACCCATCTGGGCCTTGGCGAAGGCTTCACCGAAGCTGTCACCAACACCCATGACCTCACCGGTCGATTTCATCTCAGGGCCGAGGATCGGGTCAACCCCTGGGAACTTGGCGAACGGGAAGACGGCTTCCTTGACGCTGTAGAAGTTCGGGATGATTTCCTGGGTAAAGCCCAGCTCTTTCAGGGTTTTGCCAGCCATGACGCGGGCCGCGATCATGGCCAGGGAAGTGCCGATGCACTTGGACACGAACGGCACGGTACGCGATGCACGCGGGTTGACTTCGATCACGTAGATCTTGTCGCCCTGCAGGGCCAGCTGCACGTTCATCAGGCCGACCACGCCCAGCTCCAGGGCCATTTTCTTGACCTGTTCGCGCACTTCGTCCTGCACGCCCTTGCTCAGCGAGTAAGGTGGCAGCGAGCATGCCGAGTCACCGGAGTGAACGCCGGCCTGTTCGATGTGCTGCATGATCGCGCCGATGACCACGTCGGTACCGTCGCACACCGCATCCACGTCCATTTCGATGGCGCAGTTGAGGAAGTGGTCGAGCAGTACCGGGCTGTCGTTGGAAACCTGAACAGCCTCACGCAGGTAGCGCTTGAGCTCGTCCAGTTCGTAGACGATCTCCATCGCACGGCCACCCAGTACATAGGATGGGCGCACGACCAGCGGGTAGCCGATGCTGCCGGCGGCACGAATGGCCTCTTCTTCGCTGCGCACGGTCGCGTTTGGCGGCTGCAGCAGGTTCAGGCGCTGGACCATCTGCTGGAAGCGCTCGCGGTCTTCGGCGCGGTCGATGGCGTCCGGGCTGGTACCGATGATCGGCACACCGGCCTCTTCCAGGGCGCGCGCCAGTTTCAGCGGGGTCTGGCCGCCGTAGTGCACGATCACGCCTTTGGGCTTCTCGACGCGGCACACTTCCAGCACGTCTTCCAGGGTCAGTGGCTCGAAGTACAGGCGGTCGGAGGTGTCGTAGTCGGTGGAAACGGTTTCCGGGTTGCAGTTGACCATGATGGTCTCGTAACCGTCGTCACGCAGCGCCAGGGCCGCGTGTACGCAGCAGTAGTCGAACTCGATACCTTGGCCGATACGGTTCGGGCCACCGCCCAGGATCATGATCTTGTCACGGGTCGACGGGTTGGCCTCGCACTCTTCCTCGTAGGTGGAGTACAGGTAGGCGGTGTCGGTGGCGAACTCGGCGGCGCAGGTGTCGACGCGCTTGTACACCGGGAACACTTCGAGCTTGTGGCGGTGGCGGCGCAGGTTCTTGTCGGTAATACCCAACAGCTTGGCCAGGCGCTGGTCAGAGAAGCCCTTGCGCTTGAGGCGCAGCATGTAGTCCTTGTCGATGGCCGACAGGGCCAGGGTCTTGACCTTCTCTTCTTCTTTGATCAGGTCTTCCATCTGCACCAGGAACCACATGTCGATGCCGGTCAGATTGAAGATTTCTTCGCAGGTCATGCCCGAACGCATGGCGTCGGCGACATACCAGATACGCTCGGCACCCGGCACGGTCAGCTCGCGCTTGAGGATGCTGGCAGCTTCCGGGCTGGCCAGGTCGACTTTCGGGTCGAGGCCGCAAGCGCCGACTTCCAGGCCACGCAGGGCTTTCTGCAGGGACTCCTGGAAGGTACGGCCGATGGCCATGACTTCACCCACGGACTTCATCTGGGTGGTCAGCCGGGCGTCGGCCTTGGGGAATTTCTCGAAGGCGAAGCGCGGCAGCTTGGTGACCACGTAGTCGATCGACGGCTCGAAGGAGGCCGGGGTACGGCCGCCGGTGATGTCGTTCTGCAGCTCGTCGAGGGTGTAGCCGATGGCCAGCTTGGCGGCGATCTTGGCGATCGGGAAGCCGGTAGCCTTGGAGGCCAATGCCGAGGAACGCGAAACGCGCGGGTTCATCTCGATCACGACCATGCGGCCGGTGTTCGGGCAGATACCGAACTGCACGTTGGAACCGCCGGTTTCCACACCAATTTCACGCAGCACCGCCAGCGAGGCGTTGCGCATGATCTGGTATTCCTTGTCGGTCAGGGTCTGCGCCGGGGCAACCGTGATCGAGTCACCGGTGTGCACGCCCATCGGGTCGAAGTTCTCGATCGAGCAGACGATGATGCAGTTGTCCTTTTTGTCGCGGACCACTTCCATCTCATACTCTTTCCAACCGATCAGCGATTCGTCGATCAGCAGTTCCTTGGTTGGCGACAGGTCCAGGCCACGGGTGCAGATTTCTTCGAATTCTTCACGGTTGTAGGCAATACCGCCGCCAGTGCCGCCCATGGTGAACGACGGGCGGATGATGCAAGGGAAGCCCAGCTTCTCCAGCACCGCATTGGCCTCTTCCATGCTGTGGGCGATACCCGAACGCGGGCACTCCAGGCCGATGTCCTTCATGGCCTTGTCGAAGCGCGAGCGGTCTTCGGCCTTGTCGATGGTGTCGGCGTTGGCACCGATCATCTCTACGCCGAACTTTTCCAGAACGCCGTGGCGCTCCAGGTCCAGGGCGCAGTTCAGTGCAGTCTGGCCACCCATGGTCGGCAGCACGGCGTCTGGGCGCTCTTTCTCGATGATCTTGGCCACCGACTGCCACTTGATCGGCTCGATGTAGGTGGCGTCGGCCATGGCCGGGTCGGTCATGATGGTGGCTGGGTTGGAGTTCACCAGGATGACGCGGAAACCTTCCTCGCGCAGGGCTTTGCAAGCCTGGGCGCCGGAGTAGTCGAATTCACAGGCCTGGCCGATCACGATCGGGCCAGCGCCGAGAATCAGGATGCTTTTGATGTCTGTACGTTTTGGCATGGTGGTCACTCAAATCCGGGGTCAGTCGGCAAGCCGCTTTGAACAATCTGGGTCAGGCGCTGCCGGGCGCGGCGTGTGCCGGCCCGGGGCCTTGAAGCAGGATGCTCAGCGGCGCTTGGCCATGGCATCGGTGAAACGATCGAACAGTGGCGCGACGTCGGTCGGGCCTGGGCTCGCTTCAGGGTGGCCCTGGAAGCTGAACGCGCTCTTGTCGGTACGCTCGATACCCTGCAGGGTGCCGTCGAACAGCGACTTGTGGATGGCGCGGACATTGCCCGGCAGGGTGGCTTCGTCAACGGCAAAGCCGTGGTTCTGGCTGGTGATCATGACCACGCCGGTGTCCAGGTCTTGCACCGGGTGGTTGGCACCGTGGTGGCCATGGCCCATTTTCACGGTCTTGGCACCGGAGGCCAGCGCCAGCAACTGGTGGCCCAGGCAGATGCCGAATACCGGAATCTCGGTTTCGAGGATTTCCTTGATGGCCTGGATGGCGTAGTCGCACGGCTCGGGGTCGCCAGGGCCGTTGGACAGGAACACGCCGTCCGGGTTGAGCGCCAGCACTTCGCTGGCCGGGGTCTGGGCCGGCACCACGGTCACGCGGCAGCCACGGGCAACCAGCATGCGCAGGATGTTCAGCTTGACGCCGTAGTCGAAGGCCACCACGTGGTAGGGCAGGTCGGCCGCGTCGATGGTCGGGTGGCTGTCGGTTTTCAGCTCCCACACGCTGGAGCGCCACTCGTAGCGTTCCTTGGTGGAAACCACCTTGGCCAGGTCCATGCCCTTGAGGCCCGGGAAACCGCGGGCAGCGGCGATGGCCGCCTCTTCGCTGATGTTGTCACCCGCCAGGATGCAGCCGTTCTGGGCGCCCTTCTCACGCAGGATGCGGGTGAGGCGACGGGTGTCGATGCCGGCGATGGCAACCACATTGTTGGCCTTGAGGTACTCCGGCAGCGACTGGGTGTTGCGCCAGTTGCTGGCCAGCAGCGGCAGGTCACGGATGACCAGGCCGGCGGACCACACGCGGTTGGACTCGGCGTCTTCCGGGGTGGTACCGGTGTTGCCGATGTGCGGGTAGGTCAGGGTGACGATTTGCTGCGCGTAGGAAGGGTCTGTAAGGATTTCCTGGTAGCCGGTCATAGCGGTGTTGAATACCACCTCACCAACGGTCTGACCGTCGGCACCAATGGCTTCACCGCGAAAAATACTGCCGTCGGCAAGGGCGAGTATGGCTGGCTTTGTCAAGAAGACCTCCCGTAAATCAAGCATGAAAGGGCGATCGCAGGTTGCAAAAAAGCGGAGTGACGTATGGACACGTCACCCCGCTTTCATGTGCTGAATTCAATTCGCTGCGCGCTTTTAGTGGACACACTAAAGCTGTAGCTTACAGAAAAGTGCGTTTTCGGTCTACCGCATATGTGCCTCTAAAACACATCGATGCGACAGGCTGACTATTGTGTTGGCTTCTTCGCGGGCTTGCGCGCTCCCACAGGGCTTGGGCCTTGCACAAAACCTGTAGGAGCGGGCAAGCCCGCGAATAACCCAACACAGCCCTCACTGCTTAACGCAGATCAAGCACATCCTGCATGTCGTACAGGCCAGGCTCACGCCCGTCGAGCCACAGCGCTGCACGCACGGCGCCCTTGGCGAAGGTCATGCGGCTGGAGGCCTTGTGGGTGATCTCCAGGCGCTCGCCTTCTGCAGCGAACAGCACGGTGTGATCACCGACCACGTCGCCGGCACGTACGGTGGCAAAGCCGATCGTCTTGCGGTCGCGCGCGCCGGTCTGCCCTTCACGGCCATACACGGCCACTTCCTGCAGGTCGCGACCCAGCGCGCTGGCAACCACCTCACCCATGCGCAACGCCGTACCCGAAGGGGCATCTACCTTGTGGCGGTGGTGCGCCTCGATGATTTCGATATCCACATCATCGCCCAGCACGCGCGCCGCCATGTCGAGCAACTTCAGGCTCAGGTTGACGCCAACGCTGAAGTTGGCAGCGAACACGATTGGAATGTCCTTGCCCGCCTCGGCCAGCAACTGCTTTTCTTCGACGGTGAAACCGGTGGTACCGATGACCATGGCCTTGCCGTGCTTGCGGCAGAACGCCAGGTTCTTCAGGGTGACCGACGGGTGGGTGAAATCGATCAGCACGTCGAACTCGTCCACCACCTTGGCCAGGTCGTCGGACAGCAGCACACCAATGCGCCCCAGGGCCGCCAGTTCACCGGCATCGGCGCCGACCAGCGAGCTGTCGGGGCGGTCGACCGCCGCCGTCAGCCCGGCGCCGGGTTGCTGCTGCACGGCCTCGATGAGGGTCTTGCCCATACGCCCTGCCGCGCCCATCACTGCAATACGTCGCATAGCCTTTTCCTTGTCAGAGATCGCCGAAGAAGCGCTTCACGCCATCGAACCAGCCACTGGCCTTGGGCGAGTGCGAGCTGTCGCCTTCCAGCGAATCACGCAGCTCTTCGAGCAGTTCGCGCTGGCGGCGGCTGAGGTTGACCGGGGTTTCCACCGCCACACGGCACAGCAGGTCACCGGCACCACCACCGCGCACCGGCGCCACACCCTTGCCGCGCAAGCGGAACTGCTTGCCGGTCTGGGTGCCTTCCGGAATACGCAGCTTCACGCGGCCATCGAGGGTCGGCACTTCCAGCTCGCCGCCCAGGGCAGCATCGGTGTAGCTGATCGGTACTTCGCAGTACAGGTGCTTGCCGTCACGCTGGAAGATCTCGTGCTCACGCACACTGATCACCACATACAGGTCGCCGGTCGGGCCACCATGGGTGCCGGCCTCGCCTTCACCCGACAGGCGGATGCGGTCACCGGTATCGACACCGGCCGGCACCTTGACCGACAGGGTCTTGTATTCCTCGACGCGGCCTTCGCCGTGGCACGAGGTGCAAGGGTCGGTGATGATCTTGCCCTGGCCATGGCAACGCGGGCAGGTTTGCTGCACCGAGAAGAAGCCCTGCTGCATGCGGACCTGGCCGATGCCACCACAGGTAGGGCAGGTCGACGGGGTGGAGCCCTTCTTGGCGCCGGAGCCATCGCACGGCTGGCAGTTGACCAGGGTCGGCACACGGATGCTGACCGTAGTGCCGCGCACCGCTTCTTCCAGGTTCAGTTCCAGGGTGTAACGCAGGTCGCTGCCACGCTGGGCGCCACCGCGTCCGCCACCGCGGCCACCGCCGAAGAAGTCGCTGAACACATCGCCGAAGATGTCGGAGAAGTTGGCGCCACCGAAACCAGGGCCACCGCCACCCATGCTCGGGTCGACACCGGCATGGCCATACTGGTCGAACGCCGCGCGCTTGCTGGCATCAGACAGCACTTCGTAGGCCTCGTTGGCCTCTTTGAACTTGTCTTCGGACTCTTTATCGCCCGGGTTGCGGTCCGGGTGGTATTTCATCGCCAGACGGCGATAAGCCTTTTTGAGGTCTGCCTCGGTGGCGCCGCGCTCGACACCCAGAACCTCATAATAATCACGCTTGGACATAGGTCATTTGCACCTTGTTGGGCGTGTGGCATCTGCGCCACGCCATCAGCACCTGCGCTCGCCCACCGGGGCCGCTGACAGATGCTGTAAAAATTCTCGAATTCCAGATACGCCAACGCGGGAGCAAGCCCCCGCGCGGCGACATCCTACCAGTTCACCGACAAACCACGGTGAACTGGCCGACAACATGCAACGATTACTTCTTGTCGTCGCCTTTGACTTCTTCGAACTCGGCGTCAACCACGTCATCGTGCTTGGCTTCCGGCTCGGCCTGCTGCGCGCCACCCTGAGGCTGTTCGGCCGACTGCTCGGCGTACATCTTCTGGGCAACCGGGGCAGAGACCTTGGACAGCTCTTCGACCTTGGCGTCGATAGCGGCCTTGTCGTCGCCTTTGACAGCGGCTTCCAGGGCAACCACGGCAGCCTCGATGGCGGTTTTCTCTTCAGCGGTGACCTTGTCACCGGCGTCAGCGACCATCTTGCGGGTCGAGTGAACCAGCGCATCACCCTGGTTACGGGCAGCAGCCAGCTCTTCGAACTTGCGGTCTTCCTCGGCATTGGCCTCGGCGTCACGCACCATGCGCTCGATTTCTTCGTCCGACAGGCCGGAGTTGGCCTTGATCACGATCGACTGCGACTTGCCGGTGGCCTTGTCTTTGGCGCTGACGTGCAGGATGCCGTTGGCGTCGATGTCGAAGGTCACTTCGATTTGCGGCACACCGCGTGGCGCTGGCGGAATGTCGGCCAGGTCGAACTTGCCCAGCGACTTGTTCTGCGCAGCCTGCTTACGCTCACCCTGCAGCACGTGAATGGTCACAGCGCCCTGGTTGTCGTCGGCAGTCGAGAACACCTGCGACTTCTTGGTCGGGATGGTGGTGTTCTTCTCGATCAGCGAAGTCATCACGCCGCCCATGGTTTCGATACCCAGGGTCAGCGGGCTGACGTCCAGCAGCAGCACGTCTTTCACGTCACCTGCCAGTACCGCGCCCTGAATGGCAGCACCCATGGCCACGGCTTCGTCCGGGTTGACGTCCTTGCGGGCTTCTTTACCGAAGAAGTCAGCAACGGCCTTCTGCACCAGCGGCATACGGGTCTGGCCACCGACCAGGATCACGTCGTCGATCTTGCTGGCGTCGATGCCGGCGTCTTTCAGCGCTACGCGGCATGGCTCGATGGTACGGGTAACCAGGTCTTCGACCAGCGACTCCAGCTTGGCGCGGGAGATTTTCACGTTCAGGTGCTTCGGACCGGTGGCATCTGCAGTGATGTACGGCAGGTTGACGTCGGTCGACTGAGCGGACGACAGCTCGATCTTGGCTTTTTCAGCAGCTTCTTTCAGACGCTGCAGGGCCAGTGGATCGTTCTTCAGGTCCATGCCCGACTCTTTCTTGAACTCGTCGACGAGGTAGTCGATCAGGCGCATGTCGAAGTCTTCGCCACCCAGGAAGGTGTCGCCGTTGGTAGCCAGTACTTCGAACTGGTGCTCGCCGTCGACTTCGGCAATTTCAATGACCGACACGTCGAAGGTACCACCACCCAGGTCATAGACGATGACGGTGTGGTCGCCCTTGGCCTTGTCCATGCCGTAGGCCAGTGCAGCGGCAGTCGGCTCGTTGATGATACGTTTTACGTCCAGGCCCGCGATGCGGCCGGCGTCTTTGGTAGCCTGGCGCTGGCTGTCGTTGAAGTAGGCCGGCACGGTGATTACCGCTTCGGTCACGGCCTCGCCGAGGTAGTCTTCGGCGGTTTTCTTCATTTTCTTCAGCACTTCAGCGCTGATTTGCGGCGGTGCCATGTCTTTGCCGCCCGCTTGTACCCAAGCGTCGCCATTGTTGGCCTTGACGATTTTGTAGGGCACCAGCTTGATGTCTTTCTGCACGACGTCTTCTTCGAAGCGGCGGCCGATCAGGCGCTTCACGGCGAACAGGGTGTTGTGCGGGTTGGTGACGGCCTGGCGCTTGGCCGACTGGCCAACCAGGATTTCGCCATCGTTGGCGTAGGCCACGATCGAAGGGGTAGTACGCGCACCCTCGGCGTTTTCGATGACTTTGACGTTACCGTTTTCCAGAATAGAGACGCACGAGTTGGTGGTCCCCAGGTCGATACCGATGATCTTGCCCATGTTAACTCTCCCGAAACTTGAATTTGGTAGCAGCGACTAATTTGGCCAACTGCGGTAATACTTGAAGGCTTGACACCTAGATGGGGATGCCCCGACGGATTTCAAGCCTTTTCATTGATCGAGGGTTGCGCCGCGCTCGGCGCCTTGCTGACCACCACCATGGCGGGGCGCAGCAGGCGGCCGTTGAGCAGGTAACCCTTCTGGAACACGTTCAACACGCTGTTAGGCTCTACGTCAGCGCTTTCCTGCATGGCCATGGCCTGGTGGTGCTCAGGGTTGAACGGCTGGCCATGCGGGTCGACCGCTTCGAGGTTGTAGCGCTTGAGGGTGTCCTGGAACATTTTCAGGGTCAGCTCCACGCCTTCGCGGATCTGCTTGACGTTTTCATCCTCGGCGCTGGAGTGGGCCAGGGCCAGCTCCAGGCTGTCGATCACCGGCAGCAGGTCGCTGGAGAACTTCTCCAGGGCGAACTTGTGGGCTTTCTCGACATCCTGCTCGGCGCGGCGGCGCACGTTCTGCAAGTCGGCCACGGCGCGCAGCGATTGGTCCTTGGCGGCGGCCAGCTGTTCCTCGAGTTCCAGAACACGGGCATCCGCAGTGGCTTGGGCACCGGTTTCTTCAACATTAAGGTCTTTTTCGTTCAGCTGTTCGTCAGCCATGGGGTCTCTCCTGCGCAATTTTGTGGACTGCGAGCCAGGCTCGCCTTGGTTGTCGGCTATATGGGGCCGGAAAAACCAGCTTCAAGGGGCAAGTGGCTTTCCAGGCACAAACAGAATCCGCCAAGAGGCATTGGCAGGCCTGAAAAAAGTACTGTATAAATAACCAGACCTGACTTTTCGGGAGCCGCCCCCATGCTGGTGCACCTGTCCATTCACAACTACGCCATCGTCGAACACCTCGACCTCGAAATCGCCCGCGGCATGTCCGTCATCACGGGCGAGACCGGCGCTGGCAAATCGATCATGCTCGACGCCCTCGGCCTGGCCCTGGGCGACCGGGCCGACAGCGGTGTGGTACGCCCTGGCACCGACAAGGCCGATATCCTGGCCACCTTCGACCTGGTGGACATCCCCGAAGCGCACACCTGGCTGGCCGAGCGCGACATGGACAGCGACGGCCTGTGCATTTTGCGCCGCGTCATCACCGCCGAAGGGCGCAGCCGGGGCTACATCAACGGCACCCCGTGCCCGCTCGGCGACCTCAAGGCCCTGGGCGAACTGCTGATCGACATCCACAGCCAGCATGAGCACCAGTCGCTGCTGAAAACCGACACCCACCGCCGCCTGCTAGACGAGTACGCCGGTGCTGTCGACCTGGCCCGCCAGGTGCAACTGGCCGCCAAACGCTGGCAGCAAACCCGCCAGGAACTGGAGCGCCTGTCCAACTCCGGTGACGAGCAGCGCGCCCGCCATCAACTGCTCAGCTACCAGCTGGAAGAGCTGGACAACCTTGCCCTCGGCGAGCACGAGCTGGAACAGCTGGAGCAGGAACACAAGAACCTGACCAGCGCCGAAGCCCTGTTCGGTATCTGCCGCCAGGTCATCGACCAGTGCAGCGAAAGCGATTCGGGCAATGTGCTCAGCGCCCTCACCGCCAGCCTCAACCGCCTGGGCGCCGCCACCCAGTCGCCCAAGGCGCTGACCGAGGCGGCCAACCTGATCGCCAGCGCGCAGATCCAGGTTGAAGAAGCGGTGGGTGAGCTCAACCGCTTCCTGGACAACTTCGATGCCGACCCGATGCGCCTGCAGGCACTGGAGGAGCGCCTCGACACCATCTATACCCTGGCGCGCAAACACCGTGTGCACCCGACCGAGCTGCCCCACCTGCAGCAGCAACTGATGGAAGAGCTGGAAGGCCTGAACGCCAGCGATGAATCGATTGAACAGCTGGGCGAAGAGCTGGCTGCGTATGCCCAGCACTATAAAGAGCGGGCCAGCGAACTCAGCGCCCTGCGCCGGCAGGCCGCCCAGCAGTTGGCGGTGGCGGTGGAACAGGAAATCCAGCGGCTGGGCATGCCTGGCGGGCGCTTCCGTATCGAGCTGACCCCGCACGAGGGTACGGAACTCTCGCCGCATGGCCTGGAGCAGATCGAGCTGCTGGTCAGCGCCAACCCGGGGCAACCCCTCAAGGGCCTGGCCAAGGTTGCGTCAGGTGGCGAACTGTCGCGTATCAGCCTGGCGATCCAGGTGATCACGGCACAGACCTCGCGCATTCCCACGCTGGTATTCGACGAAGTGGATGTGGGCATCGGCGGGCCCACCGCAGAAATCGTCGGCCAGCTGCTGCGCCGGCTAGGTGAGCGCGGCCAGGTGCTGACCGTGACCCACCTGCCACAGGTGGCAGCACAGGGGCACCACCACCTGTTCGTGCACAAGGTACGCAACAGCGACACCACCCACACCGCCGTGGCCAGCCTGGGCAAGCGCGAGCGCGTGGAAGAAGTCGCGCGCATGCTGGGCGGCATCGACCTGACCAAGGAATCCCTGGCGCATGCGCGCAAGATGGTGGTCACCAGCAAGGCTTAATGCCGCCATACAAGCCCGGCGCGCGCCTTGTTAGGAGCGGCCTTGTGTCG
>NZ_BCBD01000062.1:0-29246 GCF_001320345.1 Pseudomonas sp. NBRC 111127
CCGGCACACCACCAGCTTCACTTCCTTCAGGTGCTGCCCGGCACAGCTGGCCTCCAGCAGCTTGCAGCTAGCACTGTCCAGGTATTTGGTGAAGGTAAAGTTGGTGAGTGTGGTGCGGCCTGATGATGCGCCACCCGCTGAGCTTGCGGTGGCAGAGGTGCTCTGATTGGCACCGAATTTGTAGCCGATGATCTCGATCCAGTTGGCGTACTGCTCGTCCAGTGCTTCGCCAGTGATTTCCGCGATTTGAATATAAGCATCGAAAGCCATGCTTACCTCTCCTTGGTAAAGATTGGGCTGATAACGACGGTGTTCGGACATCGCCGCCTTGAGGATGTTCCCGAAGACGAATGGCGGATTGGCGCTGCGTGCTTTCAGGTGCAATTGAGCCTAGCGCTCTAGGCCCGATGCCGCAATCGTATGCGTCCGGCCAGGGCCAATTTGGGAAATTGCCTACAATTTGATGATGAATGCTGGTTGATCACGTCAAAAGTCTTTCGAGCCGAGATTGGCCAAAATCCGGCGCACAATCGGCCGATAGCCAGCTCAGAGAGGGATCGCAGCAGGGCTGACAGGTGTTTGCCAGAAGATATGCAGCGCGTGTGAGATCGAGCGCCGCCCGCGCGGCGCTTCGCGGGTAAACCCGCTCCTACGTTTGTTTCGGGCCAATTATGCCTGTGGGATTTGCGCGCGAAAGCCTTGGCGCATGCCTCAATATCGCGTCGTACGAACAAGGCGGTCGCGCGCACCAGGCGCAGGATGGACTGGCCCCAAACAAACGTAATCGATGGGCTCGCCCCCGCCGAGGCATCACAGTGCCACGGTGGCGTTCGATGAAGCCAACGGCAGCGAGGGCGAGACCATGAAAAAGCATAGTTCCAAGCAAGCTTCTCTGTCTGCCAATGATGTGGAATCTTGCAACACCATTGCGATCGACCTGGCCAAACAGGGGCGGTTTCAGAGGCTGAGTGCAACACCACATTACTGAGTTAAGGCAGAGTTCTCGTGATGTTTAGCCATCATCTGCGTCATCATTTCGATCGGGCATGGATAATCAAAACGTTGGCGCGGACGGATGTTCAACTGGTACGCAATAGCGTCCAACTGCTCCTGGCTATGGGCCGATAAGTCTGTTCCCTTAGGTAAGTACTGCCGGATCAAGCCGTAGATGTTTTCGTTGCTGCCGCGCTGCCAAGGGCTGTGCGGGTCACAGAAGTAAACAGCTACGCCGGTGCGCTGGGTGATTTCGGCATGGCGTGCCATCTCACGGCCTTGGTCGTAGGTGAGCGTCTTGCGTGCTGCCAGCGGCATTCGGTTAAGTGCAGCACTGAAGCCTTCTATGGCCGAGGTGGCGGTGGCGTCATGCATTTTCACCAGCATCAGGTAGCCCGTGCTGCGCTCCACCAGGGTGCCTACCGCAGAAGCGTTGCCTTAACCTTTGATCAGATCGCCCTCCCAGTACCCCGGCGTCAAACGGTCTTCCACCTCTGGCGGACGAACATGAATGCTGACCAAGTCGGGAATTTGGCCACGCCGGTCAACCCTTCCCGAGCGCGGGCGGCGACTGGTTTTGCCTTGCCGCAGGCAGATGATCAGCTCTTTACGAAGCTCGCCCACCGACAAGGCGTAGATGGCGTTGTAGATCGTTTCGCGACAGACGTAGGCGTCTTCAAGCTTCGGGAATTACATCCGTTTGAGTTTGCCGGCAATTTGCTGAGGAGAAAAGCATTGTCGCAACAGGTAGACCACAAGGTCGAACAGTTCGCTACCTGGCTCAAGCTTGCGTGCGGGCCGACAGCTTTTGCGGCGTTGGCGCATCTGCTGATGGGCTTGGCTGGCAGAATAGCGCGGTGTTGCCACCATTGCGGCGAAGTTCGCGGCTGATGGTCGAAGGACTGCGATTAAGCATCTTGGCGATGGCTCGTTGGCTCAGACCCTGAAGCTGGCCAAGCTGGGGGGTGATGCGTTCTTCAATACTGAGTTCGTGATAAGACATAGGCGCAGCGTACCGGATTGGTCAGGTGTTGCACTCAGTTTTTGCCGCCGCCCTTGCATTTTACTAAGGAGTTTTCGATAACCTTTATATATCGACAAGCCAAGCAAACCATTACACACGCTGACGGCCATACAAGCGAGCAGGATAGACGCGATTATCGTCAAAGCTACGGCACTCATTCTCGCGCTTTTCCTTCAGGCCCGGCTGACACTACCCCCGGTGCCTGGCACTGCACTAGTCGGTAACTAACCAAGACTATTTTGCGAAATTCCTTACAAATTTAACGATGAAGACAGCTCGCTTCCGCTCACCGCAGGCTCCAGCCGAAAACTACTAATAGCCTACCAATTTCAACCACACCCAAAGACCAATTAGCGATAAAAAAACACCCACATGAACAAACCACAAGCCAACTAGCATACGACGCAAACCACCAGGAAACCTCTTTACATCCTGACGATCCAGAAGGCCTTTACGAATACAAATCGCCCTCATCGACAACATGACGGACGCCGAACCGGTACGCATCACTTTACCTAACAAGCCGGCGGAGCTAAAAATCCTTTTGTTACCCGAAACCATTGAACTATTAGAAAGTAACGATTCTATGTAATTTACATAACGAACTGAAATATAAATCCACACAAATATGACTATAAACATAGCTACCATCAAAGGAAGACCTAACCACCTCGTGTCGAAGCTAGTCATTGCGTCACCTCACATAACAACTCACCGACCATCTCACCGATATCACCTACGGCCGAACCGCCTTCGCCATCAAGAATGCTTCATGACCTGTGCACATAGGCGTGCTGGGATCACCAACAATCACAAGCTCCCCGCCGACAACAACACCATTGGCGATATGTGCATTCAGCACATCAAACTTGGCCCGCTGATTGGCCGACATGGGCGTGCCGGCCTTCAGCGACTCATACGATTGCGCCTGAGGATTGATAAAGCTGCGTGCCTCGGACATGGTCGCACCTCACGCATACTTCTTGTTGGCGATGCGGTCCCAGCCGCCGGTCACGCTGCCGCCCGCGCTGCCGTCGCGGCGTTTCTGCCGCGTATAGGTGGTCTTGATGCGGCCGTAGTTCAATTGAATCACTTCTATCGGCACCCCGGCGCTGGCGCTCTGGCGTAATCGGCGATGATCACTTCTTCGAGAACGACTTCGTAGTACTTGAGCTTTTCGGTACCGGCACGGCACACCACTAGCTTCACTTCCTTCAGGTGCTGCCCGGCACACCTAGCCTCCAGTAGCTTGCAGCTAGCACTGTCCAGGTATTTGGTGAAGGTAAAGTTGGTGAGTGTGGTGCGGCCTGATGATGCGCCACCCGCTGTGCTTACGGTGGCAGAGGTGCTCTGATTGGCACCGAACTTGTAGCCGATGATCTCGATCCAGTTGGCGTATTGTTCGTCCAGTGCTTCGCCAGTGATTTCCGCGATTTGAATATAGGCATCGAAAGCCATGCTTACCTCTCCTTGGTAAAGATTGGGCTGATAACGACGGTGTTCGGACATCGCCGCCTTGAGGATGCTCCCGAAGACTGTTGATCGTGGTATCGGGATTGCCGTTGTATTTGCTGAGTACGCGGATGTATCTGAACAAGGCTTGAAAGCTTGCCCAGGCTGCCATATGGCCTGGGCACAAGCCTGAGTATTTGAGACCTCATCACAAGTTCACTTTAAAACTCCCATCACACACACGCTGACTGCCATACAAGCGAGCAGGATAGACTCGATTATCGTCAAAGCTTCGGTACTCATTCTCGCGCTCTTGCTACAGGCCCGACTGACACTAGCGCCCAGCGCTAACCACCCAGCATCGAAGCTAACATTGCGTCACCTCCTTTGGATACGCTTGTAGCCATCCAGAAACAACAACTATGAACCAAGCCCAATTCTCACGCCATGGCTATGGGCTATTGCCAATACAGCAGCCAAGTAAAAAATAGTACGATCAGTGTAATTAGTAGAATCTGAGCAACCCATAAACGCACTAACAATTTTTTCAGATCGACTGGAGTCTTGCGGACGTCTTCGCCATCTAACATTCCTTTACGAACGCTAAAGGATCTCATTGTTAACATTGCTGAAATTGAGCCGAGGCGCATGACCCTTCCAAACAGGCCAGAGCTGCCGTACATCTCCCTATTAACGACCACCATGCGACTATTCGACAAGTATGATTCGATACGACCCAAGCATCGATGCGCAACAAAGGCCAGTACGGCGAACATCAAGAAGGGTGAAATAATCAAAAAAACACCGAGCACGGCCACCTGCTGGCTATTCATCGCACGGCCTCATAAAAAATCTCACCCAAAGTCTCGCCTCCCATTTTTCCTAGCGCCCCACCAGCCATACCACCAGCGGCACCCCCCAGCACTGCGCACGCGATAGTTGCCGTTCCTCCCGTGGGAATACCTACCGCAACACAGACCATTGGGCCAATGCTGCCCCAACATATCCAATCGCACCTCCAATCCCCCAGCTAGCGGCCAGTGAACTTCGCTCGATATACTTAACTCTTCGACAATCATCCTCTCGACCGAGCATGCAAGCTTGACGAATCGATAACTCCGTTGACGCCAAATCCAGCGCCATGCCCACATACGTCCCCTTTTTAATCCAACTAGCGGCTCTCGCCACACCCGCTATCTTTTCTGAGTAACCGCTAATTTCGCCAGTATGCAAAAAACTCTTTGTAGATATACCAAGCGCCCTCTTGATCTTGCCCCTGCTTCGCAACCCTGCCCCATATGCGGCCATGCCATCCAATTGCGCCTCCAACTTCAGAAACAAAGCTGTGCGCTTCGCATAAAAATCGTTACGTTCTTTCAACGTACCGTGATTCAAATACTCTCTATGAAGATGCGCCACCCGCTGAGCTTGCGGTGGCAGAGGTGCTCTGATTGGCACCGAACTTGTAGCCGATGATTTCGATCCAGTTGGCGTACTGCTCGTCCAGTGCTTCGCCAGTGATTTCCGCGATTTGAATATAAGCATCGAAAGCCATGCTTACCTCTCCTTGGTAAAGATTGGGCTGATAACGACGATGTTCCGACATCGCCGTCCTGAGGTCGTTCCTGAAGAAAGCGGCGAAGTTTGCCGAGTGCCTTCAGGCAAGATCGACACTAGCTCCCTGCGTCTAGCGCTGCAACAGCAAACATTCTAACGAGACCTATTCGGGAAATATCCTACAATTTTGAGGAAGATGCAGACTTGATCACGTAAATGAATGTTTCACCTTCATATTCAGCGCTGTCTACAAATTCGCCAACATCCGACGCACGATCAGGCCATGTACCTGGCCAACCGGCAGCATGTACAGCCGGCCAAAGGCATTGAAACACCGCACCGACGTGGTCACTTTCAAGCACTGCCCATTCACATCCATGCAGACCATCACCGCCAAGTGCGTATCGCGCGACGTCAGCACCAGTTGCTGGTCGCTGATGGCCTCGACAGTGAAGAAGTCCAGATGCTCGCCGTCGGCTGGCACATGCCCAGGATTCTGGGGAGTGAAGCCATGGATATCGGCGACATTGAATCGACGCGAGATGAAGTCACGAATGCGGAAGGCCTTGGCCAGCCAGGCGGGAACATCCGAGGTCATGGCGCAGTAGGCTTGCAGGGCGGTCATCGGGGCAGTGAGCTGTCTGCTGGCACTGTGGAGAAAATCGTGGTCTGCCTGGGCGGCGACCAATTGGGCGGACATGAGCAACTCCCTTTGTCATGTGTCGCTGACAGCATAGCAACATGACTCGCTGTAGGAGCGGCCTTGTGTCGCGAAAGGGCCGCGAAGCGGCCCCAGCAATAGATGTGTTTACGCGAATATCCTGGGACCGCTTTGCGGTCCTTTCGCGACGCAAGGCCGCTCCCACAAGAAGAGACTGCGCAGGATTCAGGCCCGGAACTGGCCCAGGCTGGCGCGTAGCTGAGCCGCCAAGTCATCCAGCACCTTGCTGCTGGCCGTGGTCTGCATCACCACCTCAGCCGAGCGTTCGGCCTGGGCATGGATGTTCTCCACCCGCCCCCGAACCGCCTGTGCGCCATGGGCCTGTTGTTCGGCAGCGCGAGTCGCCAAACCAATGGCCGCGTGAACTTGCTCCACCGCAGCCTGCACCGACTGCTGGCGACGTTCGTTGTCGCGCAGCACCAACAGGCCTTCACTGGCCTTGAGCCCGGCCTGGCTGATAGTAGCCACGGCCTCCTTGGCGCCCTTCTGTAACGCGGCGATGTGCGACTGTATATCGCCAGTGGAGCTTTGCGTCTTGCTCGCCAGCGCCCTTACTTCATCGGCTACCACGGCAAAACCACGCCCGGTTTCCCCCGCCCGGGCCGCCTCGATGGCGGCGTTCAAGGCCAGCAGGTTGGTCTGCTCGGCGATGCCGTGAATAACCGTCAGCACCACTTCGATCTGCTCACTCTGCTTGGCCAGGCGCTCGATCACCTGGGAGCCCGTCTCCACTTGGCCGGCCAGGTTCTCGATCAAGCTCGCCAGCTGGGTCGAGCTGCGGCTGTTCTCGTCGGTGGCCTGGCGAATATCCACCACCTGCTGCAGAGCCGCCTGCATCGCATGGCTTTCGGCCTGGGCTTCGTCAGCCATGCTCGACAGGTCACGCAGGCTGGCTGCCACTTCATCACGCTGCAGCGCGGCAGCAGCATCGGCGCCGGCATTGCGCTGGGCCATCGCGCCTATCTCCACGCCGGTACGCTGCGCCACTTCGCCCGCCTCCCGCACGATTGGCTGCAGCTTGTCGACAAAACGGTTCACCGCCGAGGCCATGTCGCCAATTTCATCGCGGCTGTCGAGCGACACGCGCTTGGTCAGGTCGCCCTCGCCCGCCGCAAGGTCATTCAGGGCAGTTATCAACAGGCGCAACTTGCTCAGCACCCGGCGCCCCAGCACCACGGCAACGACCAGCAATACACCTAACCCCACCAGCGCCAGGCCCAGGCCGATGCGCCAGCGCAGCTCGGCAGCGGCATCGCGTACGGTCTGCGCGGTATTGGCCTGCATTGCCGCTGCACTGCCCTGTGCTTTCTGCAGGCGTTCGCGCAGGGTGTTGCCGCTGTCGGCGGCAGCACCGTTCAGGCTGTCGCCAACCAACTGTTCACCACTGGCAATCAGCGCCGAAAAGCGCTGGTCAAGGGCCTTGAGTTCCTGGTCGATGCCTGCGGTGGAAACCCCCATGACCACTTTGCCGATTTCCGCTCCATTGGGGTTGATCGGCGCTTCCACGAAGTACACCGCCGGGTCGCGCCGGGCGGCGTCGATCACCTTGTCCAGCGCGCGCTCGCCTTGACCTTTCTCCATCAAAGCCTGGTTGATCGGGTTCTGCCGGTTCAGGTAGCGGGTCAGGTGCTGGCCTTGGGCGTCGTCATAGATCACGAACAGCACATTGGGATTGCGCTGGGCGCGGCGGGCGAAGTCGGAGAGTACCGGCACGTCGTTATCCCAGATCGCCCGCGGGGCGACCGAGGCCAGCAACTCGGCCATGTCGCTGGCCGAATCCTTGAGATTCTTCTCCAGGGTGCTGCGCAGTTGCTGCTGCTCGCTTTGCAGGCGCGTCGCCAACCCCGCGCTGAGGCGCTGGCGAGTGCTGCTGGACAGGCCGTCGAGGCCCGAACGTACATCTTGCCCGGCTTGCTCCAGCTCGCTGGCGAGTTGGCGGCTGTCATTACCCAGGCGCTCGCCAAGGTCGGCCTCCAGGGCAGTCACCGTGCTGCGGGTGAGGGCAACGGCAACCAGCACCTGCACCAAAAGCGCGATACCAAGGGCAACAAACACAGGCCGCAGAAGGCGGCTTCGTAACAGTGAGAGGATGGCAGACACGTTGTAACCCTCGTGTTTTCTGGCGCTACTATTTTGATGGCATCGTCAGATGTTTCTTACAGCAAGGGTTGTGCCGGGGGGAGCAGGGATATGCGCCAAGGTTGAGCAACGGGGTTGCCTGGGCTGGTCCTATCGCCTGCAAGCCAGCTTCCACAGAAAGCCCACAGCGCTCAAGGCAGGCATACGCCACAAACAAAAACGCCGCAGCCCCTTTCAGGGCCACGGCGTCAGATCAGCCTGGAGGGCAGATCAGGCGAACGGATGGCGCAGGACGATGGTCTCGTTGCGGTCCGGGCCGGTCGAAATGATGTCGATCGGGGCGCCGACCAACTCTTCGATGCGCTTGATGTAGTTGCGCGCGGCCTGCGGCAGCTCTTCCAGGGTTTTCACGCCCAGGGTCGACTCGCTCCAGCCTGGCATCGCTTCGTACACCGGCTCCAGGCCGATGTAGCTGTCGGCATCGGAAGGTGCGTCGATCACGGCACCGTTCTCGTTCTTGTAGCCAACGCAGATGTTGATGGTTTCCAGGCCGTCGAGCACGTCCAGCTTGGTCAGGCAGATGCCCGAGATGCTGTTGACGTCGATGGCGCGACGCAGGATCACGGCGTCGAACCAGCCGCAACGGCGAGCACGGCCGGTGGTGGAGCCGAATTCGTGGCCACGCTTGGCCAGGGTTGCGCCGGTTTCGTCGAACAGCTCGGTCGGGAACGGACCGGAACCCACGCGCGTGGTGTAGGCCTTGGTGATGCCCAGGATGTAGTCCAGGTACATCGGGCCCACGCCGGAACCGGTGGAGATACCACCAGCCGTGGTATTGGAGCTGGTGACGTACGGGTAGGTACCGTGGTCGATGTCCAGCAGCGAACCCTGGGCGCCCTCGAACATGATGTCCTTGCCGGCGCGGCGCAGGTTGTGCAGCTCGGCGGTGACGTCGAGCATCATCGGCTTGAGCTGTTCAGCGTAGGCCATGCACTCGTCCAGGGTCTGCTGGAAGTCGATGGCCGGCTCTTTGTAGTAGTTCACCAGCTGGAAGTTGTGGTAATCCAGCAGCTCACCGAGCTTGGCAGCGAAACGCTCGCGGTGGAACAGGTCACCCACGCGCAGGCCGCGGCGGGCGACCTTGTCTTCGTAGGCTGGGCCGATGCCGCGGCCAGTGGTGCCGATCTTGGCTTCGCCACGGGCTTTTTCACGGGCCTGGTCCAGGGCCACGTGGTACGACAGGATCAGCGGCGCCGCCGGGGAGATGCGCAGGCGCTCGCGCACCGGTACGCCCTTCTCTTCCAGCTTGGTGATTTCACGCATCAGCGCATCCGGGGCAACGACCACGCCGTTGCCGATCAGGCACTGTACGCCTTCACGCAGGATGCCGGACGGAATCAGGTGCAGAACGGTTTTTTCACCGTTGATCACCAGGGTGTGGCCCGCATTGTGGCCACCCTGGTAGCGCACTACGGCGGCAGCATGTTCGGTCAGCAGATCGACGATCTTGCCTTTGCCCTCATCACCCCACTGGGTGCCCAGGACGACGACATTCTTACCCATTACATTGGTCCTCATTCACGCAAACTTGGTTGCCGGCCTGTTGCCGACGCAGAAACTCACTGGGCCAGCGGCAGAACCTGCCAGCGCCCGTCTTGCTGAATCAATTGCCGATCACAATCCGCCTCGAGAGCAGCACTCAACGGCTGGCCAGGCAGAGCCTGAACCACACGCTGGCCCTCGCTGCGCAACTGGCAGACTTGCTGCCAGAGGGCCGCGTCGCCACTGTCGGGCATCCAGATGCCGCCAGTTGGCAATACGACCTCCGCTCGCCCCAGTGTGACCAGGGTCTTCAAATCCGTGGAGAAACCTGTGGCTGGGCGTGCCCGGCCAAAATCGGCGCCGATGTCGTCATAGCGCCCGCCCTGGGCAATGGACTGCCCCTCGCCCGGCACGAACACGGCGAACACCACACCGGTGTGGTAGTGGTAACCGCGCAGCTCACCGAGGTCGAAGTACAGCGGCAGTTCCGGGTAGCGCGACGCCAGCCGGTCCGCGATCGCCAGCAGGTCGTCCAGCGCGGCCAGCACGCTGGCCGGGGCGCGCCCCAGGCGCACGCGCGCTTCGTTCAGCACTTCACGGCCACCGCACAGCTCGACCAGCGCACGCAACATGTTGCCCAGGTCCTTGGGCAGGTCGGCAGTCAAGGCTTGCACCTCATCGACCGACTTGCGTTGCAGCGCGTCGAACAACTGCTGCTCCACTGCCCCGGACAGGCCGGCCGCCCGGGCCAGGCCGCGGTAGATGCCGACGTGGCCAAGGTCCATGTGTACGTCCGGCACGTCAGCCAGTTGCAGCGTGGCAAGCATCAGGCTGATGACTTCGACGTCGCTGGTAGGGCTGGCATCGCCATACAACTCGGCACCCAGCTGGATCGGGCTGCGCGAGGTGGACAGTGCGCGCGGTTGGGCGTGCAGCACGCTACCGGCATAGCACAACCGGCTTGGGCCTTCACGGCGCAAGGTGTGCGCGTCGATACGGGCCACCTGCGGGGTGAAGTCGGCGCGGAAGCCCATCAGGCGGCCGGACTGCGGGTCCACCACCTTGAAGGTGCGCTGGTCCAGGTCCTGGCCGGCGCCGGTCAGCAGCGACTCCAGGTACTCGATATGCGGGGTGACGACCAGTTCGTAGCCCCAACCCTGGAACAGGTCCAACACCTGGCGGCGCGCGATCTCGATACGCGCGGCCTCAGGTGGCAGTACTTCCTCGATGCCATCTGGCAGCAGCCAGCGGTCTACCGTTGCCATTACGCCATTTCCCCTCTGGTCCGGGCGGCTTGCCAGCAGGCGAGCCGTCAGTAAAGCCGGTATCGCGCACAGCAGCGGGCAGCACTGATCCCAGCGCAGCCACCGTACCCGATACCCTCGAATTGCCTTGCGAGCTGAGCAAACCGTCAACCGGCGCTGTGCCAATCAACCTTGCAGACGCAAAAAAGCCGGGAAATTTCCCGGCTGCCTCATGATACACCCCTTTTCATTCAGGATGCACCCCGCCTGGTGTTTTAGCTGCCAGGCGGAGCGCTGCCGCATGAAAATCAGGGCCTGAGCATTACGGCTTGCTCTTGTCCAGGAAGCGGAAGAACTCGTTCTTCGGATCCAGGACCAGCACGTCGCTCTTGCTCGAGAAGCTTTCGCGGTACGCCTGCAGGCTACGGTAGAACGCATAGAAGTCCGCGTCCTGGGTGTAGGCCTTGGCATAGATGGCGGCCGCCTGGGCGTCGCCGTCACCGCGGGTTTCTTCCGCTTCGCGGTACGCTTCGGCCAGCAGCACACGGCGCTGGCGGTCGGCGTCGGCACGAATACCTTCGGCCAGCTCGTTACCCTTGGCGCGGTGCTCGCGGGCTTCACGCTCACGCTCGGTACTCATGCGGTCGAACACGCTGCGGTTGACTTCCTTCGGCAGGTCGATGGCCTTGACGCGCACATCGATCACCTCGATGCCCAGCTCCTTGTTGGCCATGCGGTTCAGCGATGCGGTGATGTCAGCCATCAGTGCGTCGCGTTCACCGGAAACCACTTCGTGCAGGGTACGTTTACCGAACTGGTCACGCAGGCCGCTTTCCAGGCGACGCGAAAGCCGCTCGTCGGCGATCTGCTTCATGCCCGACGTGGCGGTATAGAAGCGCTCGGCGTCCTTGACGCGCCACTTGGCGTAGGCGTCGACCATCACCGCTTTCTTCTCCAGGGTCAGGAACCGCTGGGTCGGGGCGTCGAGGGTCATCAGGCGGGCGTCGAACTTGCGTACCTGGTTCACGTACGGGATCTTCACGTGCAGGCCTGGCTGAACATCAGCCTGGACCACCTTACCGAAGCGCAGCAGCACTGCACGCTCGGTCTGGGACACGATGTAGAAGCTGTTCCAGGCCACGATGGCCAGGACCACGGCGGCGATCAGGGCGATCAGCGATCTGTTGCTCATCAGCGGCTCTCCCTAGTGCGCAGCGGCTGCTGTTGCTGTTGCATGTCCTGCGCCGCACGCGCGGCCGCATCGTTGGCCGATGGCGATACGCTGGTGGTTGGCGCGGACGCGTTGCGGCTGCCTTCGACCATTTTGTCCAGCGGCAGGTAGAGCAGGTTGTTCTGCCCATCCTTGGTTGCCACCATGACCTTGCTCGAATTGCTGTAGACCTCTTGCATGGTCTCCAGGTACAGACGCTGGCGGGTCACGTCAGGTGCCTTGCGGTACTCGCCGAGCAACTTGCTGAAGCGATCGGCCTCACCCTTGGCGCGGGCGATGACTTCGTCGCGGTAGCCGTTGGCGTCTTCGATGATGCGCTGCGCCTGACCACGGGCTTCCGGCACCACGCCATTGGCATAGGACTCGGCCTGGTTACGGGCGCGCTGCTCGTCTTCACGGGCACGGATCACGTCATCGAAGGCTTCCTGCACTTCACGCGGGGCTGCCGCGCTCTGTACGTTGACCTGGGTAACGGTGATACCCGTGCGGTAGTTGTCGAGGAAGCGCTGCAGGCGCTCGCGGATATCCACGGCCATCTGCTCACGGCCTTCGGTCAGTACCTGGTCCATCGAGGTGGAACCCACCACGTGGCGCAAGGCACTGTCGGTGGCGTGCTGCAAGCTCACCTCAGGCTGGTCGACGTTGAGCACGAAGTCCTGCAGGTTGCTGATCTTGTACTGCACGGTCAGCGGCACCTCGACGATGTTCTCGTCTTCGGTCAGCATCTGGCCCTGCTTGGTGTAGGCACGCTCACGCGTGACGTTCTCCATGTACTTGCGATCGATTGGCGGGAAGTAGATGTTCAGGCCGGGACCGACCGTTTCATAGTACTTGCCGAAGCGCAGCACCACGGCCTGCTCCTGCTCGTCGACCACATACACGGCGTTGTACAGCCAGATGGCAGCCAGCACCGCCAGGCCGATGCCCAGCAGACCGAAGCCACCGCCCTTGCCGATGTTGCGGTCACCGCCGCCACGTTTCTTCTTGCCGCCGAACATGCCATTGAGGCTGTCCTGCAGTTTGCGGAAGGCCTCGTCCAGATCCGGCGGACCTTTCTTGTCACCACCGCCGCCACCGCCACCACGGCGGCCGCCCCAGGGATCCTGATTGTTCGAGTTGCCACCCGGCTCGTTCCAAGCCATAGCGCTCTCCATCTGATAAAGCAAAGACGCGCCCACGGCGCGCCGTCCAATGCTACAGAATGCCTGTCACTGCTGCCCGGCGACCTCGACGGGCATTTATTGCAAAGTGTGTTGCTCGACAAACACTTGCGGCTCCATGCCTTCGCGGCTGACCAGGCGATTCAGTTCGACCATGGGCAGTCGCACGCTCAGCAGGCTGCGCCCTTCTTCATCATGCTCTTCACTCTGCACCGCACCCAAGGCAAAGAATTGCGCGCGCAAGCGGGCAAAACGCTGCTCCAGGCAAAGGGTACCGACAAACAGATCTTCCCCCAGCAACTCGGCAATCGCCTGGCCGACCAGCTCCAGGCCACGCCCATCGCGTGCCGATACCCAGACCCGTTCCGGCTTGCCATCGGCATTGCGCTGGATCTGCGGCTCGACATCTTCGAGCAGGTCGAGTTTGTTATACACCTCGAGGATCGGCAAGCCTTCGGCGCCAATCTCGCCCAATACCGCCAGCACTTGCTCGATCTGTTCCATGCGCTCGGGCTCATGGGCATCGATCACATGCAGCAACAGGTCGGAGTTGCTCGACTCTTCGAGCGTAGCGCGAAATGCCTCGACCAGCTTGTGCGGCAAATGGCGAATGAAGCCCACGGTGTCGGCCAGCACGATCGGGCCAAGGTCGTTGAGCTCGAGCCGGCGCAAGGTCGGGTCGAGGGTAGCGAACAGCTGGTCCGCGGCGTACACCTCGGATTCGGTCAGGGCGTTGAACAGCGTGGACTTGCCGGCGTTGGTGTAACCCACCAGCGACACCGAAGGGATGTCTGCACGCTTGCGCCCGCGCCGTGCCTGCTCGCGCTGGCTACGGACCTTTTCCAGGCGCGACTTGATCTGGCGGATGCGCACGCGCAACAGGCGCCGGTCGGTTTCCAGCTGGGTTTCACCCGGGCCGCGCAGGCCGATACCACCTTTTTGCCGCTCCAGGTGAGTCCAGCCACGCACCAACCGCGTGCTCATGTGCTCCAGCTGGGCCAGTTCGACCTGCAGCTTGCCTTCATGGGTACGCGCCCGTTGGGCGAAGATATCGAGGATCAGCCCGGTGCGGTCGAGCACACGACACTCGAACACACGTTCAAGGTTGCGCTCCTGGCTGGGCGTGAGGGTGTGATTGAAAATCACCAGGTCTACCTGTTCGGCATGGACCAGGTCGTGCAGCTCTTCGACCTTGCCACTGCCAATCAGGTATTTGGCGGAAGGCTGATGCCTTGTCACCGTGACCAGCGAAATGATGTCGGCACCGGCCGACAATGCCAGTTCCTGAAACTCCTGCGGGTCTTCGCGCGCCTCAGGGTTCTGACCTTCCAAGTGAACGAGCAACGCCCGCTCACCACCACCGTGGCGCTCAAAGAACAATGCAGGCTCCTATCAGGCGTTGCCTGGCTCGCTGTCACCGTGCTCGGAATCGGACGGGCTTGGCAGGCGAACCGGACGGGCTGGCACCACGGTCGAAATGGCGTGCTTGTAGACCATCTGGCTCACGGTGTTCTTCAGCAGTACCACGAACTGGTCGAACGACTCGATCGAACCCTGCAGCTTGATGCCGTTGACCAGGTAAATGGAAACCGGGACCTTCTCTTTTCTCAAAGTGTTCAGGTAAGGGTCTTGTAGCGAATGCCCTTTTGACATATGCCGCACTCCTGTAAGGATAAATAATAGAAAATCAATGAAATCGATAAATTAGGCCGCCCCTTCGCAAGAATAGACGGCAATCAGCAGGGACTCAGCTCAATATGGAGATGGGCCCCAGGTATTTCAAGGTGCGGGACAGATTGTCGCAGGCCAGGCTGTCTAGCCAGTGTACGTCAGGCCAGCCACGCAACCAGGTGAACTGCCGTTTGGCCAGCTGCCGGGTCGCGATGATACCGCGTTCACGCATTTCACTCTCTGACAGCTTGCCGTCCAGGTAATCCCAGACTTGCCGATACCCCACTGCCCGTATAGACGGTAACCCGGCGTGCAAGTCACTTCTGGCTCGCAGTGATCGGACCTCGTCGATAAAGCCCTGTTCCAGCATCTGCGAAAATCGTAACGCAATTCGCTGATGCAAAATGTGACGATCTGTAGGAGCAATCGCCAAGCTGGCGACAGTATAGGGCAAATGCCCGCCAGCGCCTGCGTCTGCGCCGCGACTTTCAGCGAATTGACGTTGCCGGTGAGCCGTCATGCTCTCACCGCTCACCCGGTAGACCTCCAGGGCGCGGATCAACCGCTGCGGGTCGTTGGGGTGAATGCGCGCCGCCGACACCGGGTCGACCTCGGCCAGTTGGCGGTGCAACTCGCCCAGCCCCAAGGCCGCCGCCTGGGCTTCAAGCTCGGCACGCACACCCGCATCGGCCGCTGGCATGTCGGCAAGGCCGTCGACCAACGCCTTGTAATACAGCATGGTACCGCCGACCAGCAGCGGAATTTTGCCGCGCCCGCTGATCTCGGCCATGGCCTGCAGTGCGTCGGTGCGAAACTGCGCGGCCGAGTAGCTTTCGGCCGGGTCACGGATGTCGATCAAGCGATGCGGGTGGGCGGCAAGGACTGCTTTCGACGGTTTGGCCGAGCCGATGTCCATGCCGCGGTAGATCAGCGCCGAATCAACGCTGATCAGCTCGCACGGCAGCACGTTGGTCAGTTCGATGGCCAGGTCGGTCTTGCCGGCGGCCGTCGGACCCATGAGGAATATCGCTGGGGGCTTGCCGCTCATTTCATCGACCGCGCAGGAAAAGTTTGTCCAGGTCGTCCAGGCCCATCTGGGTCCAGGTGGGACGGCCGTGGTTGCACTGGCCGCTGCGCTCGGTGTTTTCCATATCGCGCAGCAGGGCGTTCATCTCGGGAATGGCCAGGCGCCGGTTGGCGCGTACCGCGCCGTGGCAGGCCATGGTGCCGAGCAGCTCGTTGAGGTGGGCCTGAATACGGTCGCTGGTGCCGTATTCCATCAGGTCGGCCAGCACATCCTGCACCAGGCGGTTGGCCTCGGCCTGCTTGAGCAAGGCCGGGATCTGGCGGATGGCCAGGGTTTCCGGGCCCAGGCGCTGTAGTTCGAAGCCCAGGCGCTGGAACCACTGCGCGTGCTCTTCGGCGCAGTCGGCTTCGCGCTGGCTCAGGGCCAGGGTTTCCGGCACCAGCAGCGGCTGGCCGCTGAGGCCCTCGCTGGCCATGGCTACCTTCAGGCGCTCGTACATGATGCGCTCGTGAGCGGCGTGCATGTCGACCAGCACCAGGCCGACAGCGTTCTCGGCCAGGATGTAGATACCCTTCAGCTGCGCCAGCGCGTAACCCAGCGGCGGAATGTCGCCCTGGCTTTCCGGCAGGGTGGCTGCCGGGGCGGCGCCATTGTCCAGCGGTTTGTAAAACTCGCGGTACACCGCCTGCGCCTCGGCCGCCGGCAGCGGTGGCGAGGGCCGCGGGGTGTACTGATACTGGTAACCGGCACCACTGCCGCCATTGCTGGCGGTGTGTTGCGGCGCACGTGGCTGCTCGAGCACAGGCGAAGCAAGGCGCATTTCCCCCTGCGGGCCGAACTCACCGGCCTGCTGGCCAGTGGCGCGCATCGCTTCAGGCACCGCAGCCGGGGCGGCCAGCTGGTCTTCCGGGCGCACATCGGCCAGGGCCCGGTGCAAGGTGCCGTACAGGAAATCGTGCACCGAACGCCCTTCGCGGAAGCGCACCTCATGCTTGGTCGGGTGCACGTTGACATCGACGCCGTTGGGTTCCAGTTCAAGGAACAGCACAAAGGTCGGGTGCCGGCCGTTGAACAGCACGTCACGGTAGGCCTGGCGCACGGCGTGGGCCACCAGCTTGTCGCGCACCGCACGGCCGTTGACGAAGAAGTACTGCAGGTCGGCCTGGCTGCGCGAGAAGGTCGGCAGCCCAACCCAGCCCCACAGGCGCAGGCCGTTGCGCTCGACGTCGATCGGCAGCGCCTGCTCCATGAAGCCCGGGCCGCAGATGGCACCCACCCGCCGCGCACGCGCCACTTCATCATGGGCCTCGTGCAGGCTGAGGATGCTCTTGCCGTTGTGGCGCAAGTGGAAGCCGACATCGAAACGCGCCAACGCCAGGCGCCGGATGACCTCCTGCAGGTGATCGAACTCGGTTTTCTCGGCCTTGAGGAACTTGCGCCGCGCCGGGGTATTGAAGAACAGGTCACGCACTTCGACCGAAGTACCCACCGGGTGGGCCGCCGGCTGCACCCGCGGGAGCATGTCGCGGCCTTCGGTTTCAACCTGCCAGGCTTCTGTGGCACTGGCGGTACGCGAGGTCAGGGTCAGGCGCGCCACCGAGCTGATCGAGGCCAGGGCTTCGCCACGGAACCCCAGGCTCAATACGCCTTCAAGGTCTTCCAGCTCACGGATCTTGCTGGTGGCGTGACGGGCCAGCGCCAGCGGCAGGTCGTCGGCAGAAATGCCACTGCCATCATCCCGCACCTTCAGCAGCTTGACGCCGCCCTGCTCCACTTCCACATCGATGCGCCGGGCACCGGAGTCCAGGCTGTTTTCCAGCAGTTCCTTGGCGACCGAGGCCGGCCGCTCGACCACCTCGCCAGCGGCGATCTGGTTGGCCAGCCGCGGGCTGAGCAGCTGGATGCGCGAACCACCACTCATTGTGAAGCCAATGTGGTGGCAGGGATATCCAGACGCTGGCCGACCTTCAGCTCATCGGACTTCAGGCTGTTGGTGTTGCGCAAGCTGGCCACACTGACCTGGTAGCGCACCGCCAGCATTGCCAGGGTTTCGCCTGGGCGCACCGTGTGCTCACGTGGGCCGGCGGCAATCTTGCCGGTGTCGCGCAGCCAGGCGATATAGGTGCCAGGCGGCGGGTTCTGCTGGAAGAACTGGCGCACCCCGGTATGAATCGAACGCGCAAGCGCTTGCTGATGGCTGCGACTGGCCAGCTTGGCCGCCTCGCTGGCGTTGGAGATGAACCCGGTCTCTACAAGGATCGACGGAATATCGGGCGACTTCAGCACCATGAAGCCAGCCTGCTCCACACGCTGCTTGTGCAGCGAGGTGATGCGGCCCATGTTGCCCAGCACTTTCTGCCCGACATTCAGGCTGGAGCTGAGCGTGGCCGTCATCGACAGGTCGAGCAGCACACCCGCGAGCATGCGGTCCTTGTCGTCGAGGCTGACGTTGCCGGCGCCCCCGATCAGGTCGGAACGGTTTTCCGTGTCTGCCAGCCAGCGTGCGGTTTCGGAGGTAGCGCCACGGTCGGACAGGGCAAACACCGATGCGCCGAACGCAGCCTTGGACGGCGCGGCGTCGGCGTGGATCGAAACGAACAGGTCGGCGCCCTTCTTGCGGGCGATTTCGGTGCGTTTGCGCAGCGGAATGAAGTAGTCACCGGTGCGGGTCAGTTCGGCGCGGAAGCCCTTTTCCGTGTTGATCTGGCGCTGCAACTCCTGGGCGATCTGCAGCACGATGTCTTTTTCATGCTGGCCGCGCGAGCCGGAAGCACCCGGGTCCTCGCCGCCATGACCGGCGTCGATGGCAATGACGATGTCGCGCTTGCCGCTAGGTACCGGCGGCAGCTTGATGGCTGGCTGGGTCGGCGTGACCGGGACCGCTGGCGTGGTGGCAGGCGTTTGCACCGGGGTCGGTGGTGGGGTTGGCGCCGTGGCCGCGATGGCATCGGCTTCCTGGTCGTACAAGTCGACCACCAGGCGGTTGCCGTACTGGGCATTGGGCGCCAGGGTAAAGCTCTTGGGGGTGACCGACTTCTTCAGGTCAACGACCACACGCAGGTCGGTCGGCGTGCGCTGGGCCGAACGCACGCTGCTGATCGGCGTGTTGGAAGTCGCCACTTTCAATGGCGCCGCCAAGGTCGCGCCATTGATGTCGATAACCAGGCGATCCGGTGCGCTCAAGGTGAAGACGCTGTGCTGCACGGGGCCAGACAGGTCGAAGACCAGCCGCGTGTTGTCTGGCGCGCGCCACAGGCGCACGCTCTTGACTTGAGTGACGGCCAGAGCGTCAACGGTCACCGTTGTCAGCAGCAGCCCAACGATGGCGACCAGTGCGCGTATGCGCATACCTACCCCACTTACTGTTTATAGTGTTTGGCCAGTGCCACGCACCAGGCCTCGCCGCGAGCCCCCTGCGGCGACAGGTTCAGCGAGCGTCCGCCCGCTTGGGGGCTTATGGTAATGGTCAGGTCGGGCTTTGGCAAAACGCCCGCACCCTTTTGTGGCCACTCGAACAGGCACAACGGGTCGCCCTCGAAATAGTCACGAATCCCCATGAACTCCAGCTCCTCCGGATCGACCAGCCGATACAGGTCGAAGTGAAAAGCTCGGACAGCGCCGATCTCGTAGGGTTCGACCACGGTGAACGTCGGGCTTTTCACTGCACCAGTATGGCCCAGGCCACGGATCAGACCACGCGAGAGCGTGGTTTTACCCGCCCCCAGGTCGCCTTCCAGGAAAATGACACCGCGACCACCGGTCACTTCGGCCATCTTTGCACCAAAGTCGACTGTAGCCGCTTCATCGGCCAGAAACAGATTTAAGCCACACACGCAGAATGCTCCTCCAACAACGCTCGAATGACCGGCGCCAGATCGCTGGCCGCCAGGCCCCTGCCTTCAACCCCCAGGCGCTCACCGGCACAGGCGTGAAGCCAGGTACCCAGGCAGCCGGCACTCCAGGCGTCCAGCCCCTGGGCCAGCAACGCCGCCAGCACCCCGGTCAGCACATCGCCCAAGCCCGCGCCGGCCATCGCCGGGTGCCCGCGCTCGCACAGCATCAACTGGCCGGACGGGTGCGCCACCAGGGTACCTGCCCCTTTGAGCAGGCACACACTGTTGTAGCGCCGCGCCAGCTTGCGCGCAGCGCCCGGCCGGTCGGCCTGCACCGCTTCGGTGGAAATGCCCAGCAGCCGCGCCGCTTCCCCGGGGTGAGGGGTGAGAATGCTACCGCTGGGCAGGGCCAATGGGGTGCCTGCCAGCAAATTCAGGGCGTCGGCGTCCCATACCTGCGGGCGCTCGGCGTTCGCCACTGCCGACAACAGGCTCCGGCCCCAGGCAGCCTGCCCAAGGCCGGGGCCCACCACCAGTACCGTGGCGCGCTCCAGCACGCCGACCAACTGGTTGGCCGACTGTACCCCCAGGCACATCACCTCAGGCAGGCGGGCCAGGCTCGCGGGTAGATGTTCGGGCCGGGTCGCCACGCTGACCAGGCCGGCGCCGCAGCGCAAGGCGGCTTCGGCGCTGAGCAGCACAGCGCCACCGGTGCCCAGGTCGCCGCCCACTACCAGCACATGGCCGAAGTCGCCTTTGTGCGCATGCGGGTGCCGTGCCGGCAGGTGTGCGACAGTCACGCTGCTGAGCAGTTGTAGGGTGTTGCCAGGGTGTTTGGTCTGCGGCATGGGGTCAAAGGCTCCAATGTCTGGCAGAATTATACGCACCTGAGCCCGTATTGCCTTGCCCATCCATGCCTGCCTCTACACCTGACCTCGCCCAACTGGCCCAATCGATCAAGATATGGGGCCAGGAACTCGGTTTTGCCCACGTCGGCATCGCCGGGGTCGACCTTGGCGAACACGAACAGCACCTGCAACGCTGGCTAGACGCCGGTTACCAGGGCGAAATGGAGTACCTGGGTGCCCATGGCAGCAAACGGGCGCACCCCGACCAACTGATTCCCGGCACGGTACGCGTGGTCTCGCTGCGCATGGACTACCTGCCCGGCGATACGCAGATGGCGCAACGCCTGGCGCAACCGGAAAAAGCCTACGTATCACGCTACGCCCTGGGCCGTGACTACCACAAGCTGGTGCGCAAGCGCGTGCAATTCCTGGCAGACCGTATCCAGCAAGCCATCGGCCCGTTCGGCTACCGCGCCTTCGTCGACAGTGCCCCAGTGCTGGAGAAGGCCCTGGCCGAGCAGGCCGGGCTGGGCTGGATCGGCAAGAACACCCTGCTGCTCAACCGCAAGGCCGGCAGTTACTTCTTCCTGGCCGAACTGTTCGTTGACCTGCCGTTGCCGGTGGACGAAGCCACCACCAGTGAACATTGCGGGCGTTGCCAGGCGTGCCTGGACATCTGCCCGACCCAGGCGTTCGTCGGGCCCTATGTACTGGACGCGCGGCGTTGCATCTCGTACCTGACCATCGAGCTGAGAGGGCCGATTCCTGTCGAACTGCGCTCGATGATGGGTAACCGTGTATTCGGTTGCGACGACTGCCAGATCGTCTGCCCGTGGAACCGCTTCGCCAAGCACAGCCAGGAGCAGGATTTCCAGCCGCGGCATGGGTTGGAGAATGCCGAGCTGGCCCAGATGTTCCTGTGGGATGAGCGTACTTTCCTGCGCAAGACCGAGGGCGGGCCGCTACGCCGGGCAGGCTATGAGCGGTTCTTGCGCAACCTGGCGGTGGGCTTGGGCAATGCGCCGCCGACGATACCGGTGATCGAGGCGCTGAAGGCGCGGCGCGAGGATGCGTCGGAGCTGGTGCGCGAGCATGTCGAGTGGGCGCTGGCCCGGCACGGCATTCAATAGCCACACGGCCCACTGTGGAAGCGGGCGCGCCCGCGAATTTGGCAACTCGGTGGATGCACCGGCTGCGCCGGTGTTCGCGGGCATGCCCGCTCCTACAGGGACCGCGCCGGGCCTGGGGCAGGTTTACTGCTGGTGGGAGCGGGCGCGCCCGCGAAGCAGGCAACGCGGTGGGTGGCACCGGCTGCGCCGGTGTTCGCGGGCATGCCCGCTCCTACAGGGACCGCGCCGGGCTTGGGGCAGGTTTACTGCTGGCGGGAGCGGGCGCGCCCGCGAAGTAGGCAACTCGGTGGCTGGCACCGGCTGCGCCGGTGTTCGCGGGCATGCCCGCTCCTAAAGGGACCGCGCCGGGCTTGGGGCAGGTTTACTGCTGGTGGGAGCGGGCGCGCCCGCGAAGCAGGCAACTCGGTGGCTGGCACCGGCTGCGCCGGTGTTCGCGGGCATGCCCGCTCCTACAGGGACCGCGCCGGGCTTGGGGCAGGTTTACTGCTGGTCGTTGTAGTGGAACTTGGGCATTTCCCAATGGAAACGAATCGCCAGCAAGCGCACCAGGAACCCACCAAAGAGGGTCAGCAGCATCGCCTGCTCCGCCGGCACCTTGAAATACACGCAGCCGAGGTAGAACCACGCCGCGGCGAACGACACGCTGGCGTAAAGCTCGCGGCGGAACACCAGCGGGATGTCGTTGCAGAAGATATCGCGCAAGATCCCACCGAACACCCCCGTGATCACCCCGCTGATCGAAGCCACCAGCATGCCCTGCCCCATTTCCAGCGCCGTCATGCAGCCAATCAGGGTAAACGCCACCAGCCCCAGTGCGTCTAGCACCAGGAACAGCGAGCGCAGGCGGCGCATCATTGGCGCGATGAAAATGGTCAACAGGGCAGCAAAGCTGGTCAACACCAGGTACTCAGGGTGTTTCACCCAGGTCAGCGGGTAGTGCCCGAGCAACACATCGCGCACCGACCCGCCACCCAGGGCGGTAACACAGGCGATCAGCACCACGCCGAACCAGTCCATGCCGCGACGCCCCGCAGACAACGCACCGGTCATGGCTTCGGCAGTGATGGCAATGAGGTAGAGCATCAGCAACATGGTGCGGGTCCGTGCGGGAAAGGCGCGCAGTCTAACCAGTTGCCCAAGGCACCAAAAGGGGGCGCAGCCAGAATATCTGCGCCGTAACGGTTCACACCTTGATGAAATGTTCGCGGTAGTGGCGCAACTCGGCAATCGATTCGCGAATGTCGTCCAGCGCCAGGTGCGTATTGCCCTTCTTGAAACTGTCACGCACGTCCGGGGCCCAGCGCGCTGCCAGTTCTTTCAGCGTCGAGACATCCAGGTTGCGGTAGTGGAAGTAGTTTTCCAGGTTGCGCATGTGCCGGTAGAGGAAGCGACGGTCCTGGCAGATGCTGTTGCCGCAGATCGGCGATTTGCCTTTGGGCACCCACTGTTCGAGGAATGCAATGGTCTGGGCCTCGGCCTCGGCCATGCCGATCTTGCTGTCGCGCACACGCTGGGTCAGGCCAGACGCGCCATGGGTGCGGGTGTTCCACTCGTCCATGCGGGCCAGTACTTCATCGCTGTGGTGGATGGCGATCACCGGGCCTTCGGCCAGGGTGTTCAGCTCGCTGTCGGTGACAATGGTGGCCATTTCGATGATGACGTCGCTGTCCGGATCGAGGCCGGTCATTTCCAGGTCGATCCAGATCAGGTTCTGTGGGTTTTGCATGCAGAAGCTCCTCATATAGCCCGTCATATTAGCCTAGTGGCCCAGCCACGCCCATTCACCGCCACAAGGTAAGGGCAATGGTGCAACGCCTGGCGTGCTAAACTGGCTGCCGTTTTCAATGCCCTGACCCGGGCCCTTCTCACGGAATGTTCATGGCCAAACGCCAGCTCAATCGCCGCCAGAACTGGCGCATCGAAAAAATCCAGGGCGAGCGTGCTGCTCGCGCGGCCAAACGCGAGCAGCATGTGCTGCAGGAACTGGAAGGTGGCGACCTGGGGCCGGAACAACTGGGCCTGGTGATTGCCCACTTTGGCGTGCAGGTCGAGGTGGAGGCCCAGGATGGCGACGTTGCAGGCCAGGTGTTCCGCTGCCACTTGCGCGCCAACCTGCCAGCACTGGTCACTGGCGACCGCGTGGTATGGCGTGCAGGCAACCAGGGCATAGGCGTGATCGTGGCGCAGATGCCACGCAGCACCGAACTGTGCCGGCCAAACAACCATGGCCAGTTGAAACCGGTCGCAGCCAACGTCGACCTCATCGTGATCGTGTTTGCCCCGGCCCCGGAACCGCACCCGAACCTGATCGACCGTTACCTGGTCGCTGCCGAGCATGCAGGCCTGCGCCCGCTGCTGCTGCTGAACAAGGCCGACCTGATCAACGCCGAGAACGGCCCCGGCCTGCAGGCGCTGCTGGAGGTCTACCGCGAGCTGGGCTACCCGCTGCTGGAGGTATCTGCCCACCACGGTGATGGCATGCAACGCCTGCAGCAGCAACTTGACGGGCACATCAGCGTGTTCGTCGGCCAGTCGGGTGTGGGCAAGTCTTCGCTGGTCAACAGCCTGCTGCCAGAGGCCGGCACCCGCGTCGGCGACCTGTCGGAATGGTCGGGCCAGGGCACCCACACCACCACCACCGCGCGGCTGTACCATTTCCCCAATGGCGGCGACCTTATCGACTCGCCGGGCATCCGCGAATTCGGCCTTGGCCACGTCAGCCGCAGCGATGTGGAGGATGGCTTCATCGAGTTCCGCGACCTGTTCGGCACCTGCCGCTTCCGCGATTGCAAACATGACCGCGAGCCAGGCTGCGCGTTGCTCAAGGCGCTGGACGATGGCCGGATCTCGCAGCAACGCATGAACAGCTACCGCTCGATCATCGCCAGCCTGACGGAAGACAGCTACTGACCAGGCTGTAAGCCTTCCTCCGCGCTGAGGCCCACCTGCACGGCCCTGCAAAACGCCGTGCAAGGTTCCGCGGGGCCTACTGCTCCTTGCTCTCGTCCATCTTCAGCGTGCCATCCTCGAAGATGTTCAGCTTCTGGCGCAGTTCACGTGGTTGCATCGGCGCCTGATCGGCCCCGGCACCGGGCGCCGCGCCACTGGCCGGCGGGGCCGCAGGCGGGGCTGCCGGCGCTTGCGGTGCACCCTGTTCGCCCTGCTCACCCTCGATGTTGCGCTGGGCCTTCTTGGTCAGCACGATGATGTCGATGCGGCGGTTTACCGGGTTGAACGGGTTCTTGCGGTCGAACAGCGATGACGATGCATACCCCACCACCCGAGCCACCTGGCCGTCCGGGTACCCACCTGCCACCAATGCCCGGCGTGCGGCATTGGCGCGGTTGGCCGACAGCTCCCAGTTGCCGAACTCGCCAGTGCCGGCATACGGTTTGGCGTCGGTGTGGCCACTGATGCTGATCTTGTTGGGCACTGCCTTGATGGTATCGGCCATGGCCAACAGAATGTCTTCGAAATATGGCTGCAGGCGCGCACTGCCGATATCGAACATCGGACGGTTCTCGGCGTCCATGATCTGGATACGCAGGCCATCCTGGGTGATCTCGAACAGGATCTGGTCCTTGAACTTCTGCAGTTGCGGGTTCTCTTCGACCTTGTTCTGCAGCTCCTGCAACAGCAATTCAAGGCGCTCGCGCTCGACCTGCTCGGCCATGGTCTCCACCTGGTCCTTGTCCAGCTGGGTGGGCGACGGCTGCGTCGGCTCGGTTTTCACTTCCGGGTTGATGGTTTTGTCCGGCGCCATTTCGGGGGAACCACCCAGGTCGATGACGTAGGGCGTACCACTTTCGGAGAACCCGATCGGGTCCTGGAAGTAACCGGCAATGGCGATCTTTTGCTCAGGCGTGGCCGTGGACAACAGCCACAGCACCAGGAAGAACGCCATCATCGCCGTGGCGAAGTCGGCAAAGGCGATTTTCCAGGCGCCACCGTGGTGGCCGCCGCCAAAGCGCTTGACGCGCTTGACGATGATGGGCTGATTGTTCTCCATGAATCAGCGACCGCGAACCGCTTGTTCCAGCTCGGCGAAGCTTGGGCGGTGCTTGGGGTACAGCACCTTGCGCCCGAACTCGACCGCCAGCGACGGCGGCATGCCCGAAGCCGAGGCCACCAGCGATGCCTTGATCGACTCGTACAGGTTCAGCTCTTCCTTGGCGTCGTGCTCCAGGCACTTGGCCAGCGGGCCGAAGAAGCCGTAGGCCGCGAGAATACCGAAGAACGTACCGACCAGCGCCGCACCCACGTGCATGCCGATGGCCGCCTGGTCCCCATCGCCCAGCGAGGCCATGGTCACCACGATACCCAGCACCGCCGCTACGATACCGAAGCCGGGCATGCCATCGGCGATGCCGGTCACCGCATGGGACGGGTGCTCAAGCTCTTCCTTCATGCTCAGCAGCTCCATGTCGAACAGGCCCTCGAGCTCGTGCGGGGCCATGTTGCCGGTAGACATGATGCGCAGGTAGTCGCAGACGAACGCGGTCATGCGCTCATCGGCCAGTACCGTGGGGTACTTGGCGAAAATCGGGCTGGCGGCGGCGTCTTCGATGTCGGCCTCGATGGCCATCATGCCTTCGCGACGGCTCTTGTTGAGGATTTCGTACACCAGCCCCAGCACTTCAAGGTAGAACGCATGGCTGAAGCGCGAGCCGAACATCTTCATCGACTTCTTGATGACGTGCATGGTCATGTAGCCAGGGTTGGCCTGCAGGAATGCACCAAAGGCCGCACCGCCGATGATCAGTACTTCGAACGGCTGGATCAGCGCCGCGATCTTGCCGTGGGAAAGCACGTAGCCGCCGAGCACGCTCGCGAATACGACGATGATGCCGATAATTTTAGCCATAGGTTCAAAGCACTTGCTGTCGTGGTCAGGGGAAGAGACGAGAGCTGTAAAACTCTTCTTCTACTTATCGGCAGAACTGCGCCAGACTATAGCCACACAATGCGAAAAGCCAGTTCGGACTGATGTCAAAATGCCAATTGAAACCAAGGTGCCCGCTCAGGCTCCGCGAACGCTAGAGGCCTGGGTCAAGCTGCTCGAGAGTGTTCGCATCCCGGTGCCGAAGCACAGCTACGACCGGGTCATGGCGGCCATCCACGATAGCCGCCGCTCGCTGCGCGACATCGCCGAACTGATGCAAGATAGCCCGGCGCTGGTGTTGTCGGTGATGCGTGAGGCCAACCACGCCACCAACGCCAGCATGGCCGAACCGGCCGAAAGCCTTGAAGTGGCCCTCAACCGGCTCGGCCTGGAGCGCAGCGAGCTGTTGCTCAAGCGCCTGCCGGCAGTGCCTGTTGAAGAAATCCCGCCGGTTCTGTGCCAGTTCCAGATGATCAGCCAGCACGCAGCGCAGCAGGCCAGCGGCCTGTTCGCCAGCCGCCTGGCGCGGCTGTGGCAGGAAATCCACTGGGGTAGCCTGCTGTTCCTGTCGCCCCTCTGGCCGCTGGCACTGGCCTACCCGAAGCTGCTCGACACTTGGGAGCTGCGGGTGATCCACAAGGGTGAAGAGGCCGCCCATGTCGAGGAAGAACTGTTTGGCGTGCGCATAATGGCGCTGTGCCAGACCATGGCCGAATACTGGCGCCTGCCGCAATGGGTGACCCAGGGTTACCGCCTGCTGCTGGAAGAGCGCGAGCAACTGGCCCAGGTGCTGAGCATCGCCCGCGACGAAGACCTGCTCAGCCAGCAACACCGCCTGGACGCAGAGCCCGGCCTGCGGCGCTGGTTCAACCAGCCGGCCAATACCGTATTGCTGGCCAACAATCTGGCCCTGGCGGCGCAGGTCGGCTGGGACAACCCGCACTTGTTACGCTGGCAGCTGCTGACCGCCCTGTACCTGCAGACTTCGCTGGAAGACGTGCAGCAGCAAGTTCACCAGCAGGCGGCCGCCAGCGCCCGTCGCCATGCCCGGCATGCACTGTTCCACCCGGCCGAGGCGCTGATATGGCCGTGGCACCAGCGCCGCCCGCACCCAGACATGCTGGCGGTGCCACCGCCCAGCAGTGAAGAGCTGGCGCGCTGGCGCACACTGTGCCAGCACCTGCTGACGCAACCCAGCCCGTTCACCAATACCGTGCATTTGGCCACCCAGGCACAAGAGGCCCTGCTGGCCTGCGGCATGCAACGCATCATGCTGCTGAGCCTGGACAAGAGCACCGACACCCTGCGCGTGCAGCAGACCGCCGGCTTGCCTAAGGAGGCCGCGGGCCTGGCCCTGCAGGCGGCGCAGAACAAACTGCTGCAAAAACTGATGAGCCAGGCCGGGCAACTGCGCATCACCCCGCAGAACCACAGCCAGTTCGCCGCGCTGCTGCCAGCCCCGCTGCGCGCCTTGTTCCGCAGTGAGCACGTGCTGCTGCGCTCGCTGGCGGTGAACGATCAGGTGCTCATGCTGCTGGTGGCCGACCAGGCTTGCAGGCCCATGGCCGACATCAGCGTGCAAGCCTTCGGCAAAACCGTGCAATGCATCGAGCGGGCACTGTCGCTGTTCGCCAACCGCAAAGCCTGAGCCTTGCGCTACAATCGCTCCTCTTTCCACTCTGGAGACCGTGGATGACCGACTTTTCCGGCCTGCCCCTGGTGATCGAAGCTGCAGACCTGCTGCCGCGCCTGGATTCACCGCAGTTGATCCTGGTCGACCTGAGCAGCGCCAACCGCTATGTCAGCGGGCATATCCCCGGCGCCCGCTTTGTCGAGGGCAAACGCACCCAGCTCGGCCAGCCACCCGCCCCTGGTCTGCTGCCGCCCCTGGGCGAACTGGAAAAACTGTTCAGCGAACTCGGCCACCGTGATGATGCCGTCTACGTGGTGTATGACGATGAAGGCGGTGGTTGGGCGGGGCGTTTCATCTGGCTGCTCGACGTGATCGGCCACACGCGCTACCACTACCTCAATGGCGGTATCCAGGCCTGGCCAGCCGACAAGCTGTCCACCGAAGTGCCTGCACCCAGTACCGCCCCGGTGCACCTGCACCTCGACACTGCACCTACAGCCACCCGTGAGTACCTGCAAAGCCGGCTGGGCGCCGATGACCTGGTGATCTGGGACGCCCGCGCCCCACAGGAATTCAACGGCGAAAAAGTGTTGTCGGCCAAAGGCGGTCACATCCCTGGTGCGGTCAACTTCGAGTGGACCGCCGGCATGGACCTCAACGACCACCTGCGCATCCGCAAGGATATCGCCGAAGTGTTGCAAAGCCTGGGCATCACCCCCGACAAGGAGGTGGTTACCCATTGCCAGTCCCACCGCCGCTCCGGTTTCACCTATTTGGTGGCCAAAGCCCTCGGCTACCCACGCGTCAAGGCTTATGCCGGCTCGTGGAGCGAATGGGGCAACCACCCGGACACGCCTGTAGAAGTTTAAGGAACCTGCATGAAATCCCGTCTGTTCATCATCAGCCAGTACCTGCTGCCGCACCACCTGCTGTCGCGGTTGGCCGGCTGTGTCGCCGAGTGCCGCGTGCGCTGGTTCAAGAACGCCTTCACCGCCTGGTTCGCCAAGCGCTACCAGGTCGACATGAGCCAGGCGCTGGTCGAAGACCTGAGCGCCTACGAGCACTTCAACGCATTCTTCACCCGCGCCCTGAAGCCGGGCGCCCGCCCGCTGGATGAAACCCCAGGCGCCATCCTGTGCCCCGCCGACGGCGCCGTGAGCCAGCTTGGCCCGATCGAGCATGGCCGCATCTTCCAGGCCAAAGGCCACGGTTTCAGCGC
>NZ_BCBD01000063.1:0-29163 GCF_001320345.1 Pseudomonas sp. NBRC 111127
GGTCTTCGATCGAGTAAATGTCGTGGTGCGGTGGCGGCGAGATCAGGGTCACGCCCGGTACCGCATAGCGCAGCTTGGCGATCAGGCCATTGACCTTGCCACCTGGCAGCTGGCCGCCCTCGCCGGGCTTGGCGCCCTGGGCCACCTTGATCTGCAGCACTTCGGCGTTCACCAGGTATTCCGGGGTCACACCAAAGCGGCCGGTGGCCACCTGCTTGATCTTCGAGCTGCGGATGGTGCCGTAGCGCGACGGGTCTTCGCCACCCTCACCGGAGTTGGAGCGCGCGCCCAGGCGGTTCATCGCCTCGGCCAAGGCTTCGTGCGCTTCCGGCGACAGGGCGCCAAGGGAAATACCGGCGGAGTCGAAGCGCTTGAGGATGGCCTCCAGCGGCTCGACCTGTTCCAGCGCCAACGGCTGGTCGGCCACCTTGACCTTCAGCAGGTCGCGGATCATCGACACCGGGCGCTGGTCGACCAGCGTGGTGTATTCCTTGAACTTGGCGTAGTCACCCTGCTGCACTGCAGCCTGCAGCGTGTTGACCACGTCCGGGTTGTAGGCGTGGTACTCGCCACCGTGCACGAACTTCAGCAGGCCGCCTTGCTGGATCGGCTTGCGCGCGCTCCAGGCTTCGGCTGCCAGCAGCTTCTGGTCGCTTTCCAGGTCTTCGAAGCGTGCACCCTTGATGCGGCTGGACACCCCCTTGAAGCTCAGGCCGACCACTTCTTCGGACAGGCCGATGGCTTCGAACAGCTGCGCACCCCGGTACGAGGCGATGGTGGAGATACCCATCTTCGACAGGATCTTCAGCAAGCCCTTGGAAATGCCTTTGCGGTAGTACTTGAACACCTCGTCCAGGTCGCCCAGCACTTCACCGGTACGAATCAGGTCGGCGAGCACTTCGTAGGACAGGTACGGGTAGACGGCCGAGGCACCGAAGCCCAGCAGCACGGCGAAGTGATGCGGGTCGCGGGCTGTGGCGGTTTCCACCAGGATGTTGCTGTCGCAACGCAGGCCCTGCTCGGTCAGGCGGTGGTGTACGGCACCCACGGCCAGCGAAGCGTGCACAGGCAGCTTGCCCGGGGCAATGTAGCGGTCGCTCAGCACCAGCTGGGTCTTGCCCGCGCGCACGGCTTCTTCAGCCTGGTCGGCAATGTTGCGGATCGCCGCTTCCAGGCCGACGCTCTGCTCATAGTTGAGGTCGATCAGCTGACGCTCGAAGCCTTCACGCTCCAGGTTCATCAGCGAACGCCACTTGGCCGGCGAAATAACTGGCGAGCTGAGGATCACCCGCGAGGCGTGCTCCGGGGACTCCTGGAAGATGTTGCGCTCAGCGCCGAGGCAGATTTCCAGCGACATCACGATCGCTTCGCGCAGCGGGTCGATCGGTGGGTTGGTCACCTGGGCGAACTGTTGGCGGAAGAAGTCGTATGGCGAACGCACGCGTTGCGACAGCACAGCCATCGGCGTGTCGTCACCCATCGAGCCAACGGCCTCCTGGCCCTGCTCACCCAACGGGCGCAGCACCTGGTCACGCTCTTCGAAGGTGACCTGGAACATTTTCATGTATTGCTTGAGCTGGTCAGCGTCGTAGCTGGCCACGCCCTGGTCGTCGGTCAGCGTCGCCTGGATACGCGTGGCGTGCTGACGCAGCCAACGCTTGTACGGGTGGCGCGACTTCAGGCGGTCGTCGATGGCATCGGTATCGAGGATCTGCCCGGTTTCGGTGTCCACGGCAAGGATCTGGCCCGGGCCCACGCGGCCCTTGGCCAATACTTCCTCAGGCTGGTAGCCCCACACGCCGATTTCAGAGGCGATGGTGATGTAGCCATTGGTGGTGGTCACCCAGCGCGCCGGGCGCAGGCCGTTACGGTCGAGCAGGCACACCGCGTGGCGGCCTTCGGTCATGACGATACCCGCCGGACCGTCCCACGGCTCCATGTGCATGGAGTTGTATTCGTAGAACGCGCGCAGGTCGGCGTCCATGGTCTCGACGTTCTGCCAGGCTGGTGGTACCAGCATGCGCACGCCGCGGAACAGGTCGATACCGCCGGTGACCATCAGCTCCAGCATGTTGTCCATGCTCGAGGAGTCCGAACCGACGCGGTTGACCAGCGGGCCAAGCTCTGCGAGGTCGGGGATCAGGTCGTTGGCGAACTTGGTGCGACGGGCCATGGCCCAGTTGCGGTTACCGGTAATGGTGTTGATCTCGCCGTTGTGGGCGAGGAAGCGGAACGGCTGCGCCAGCGGCCACTTCGGCAGGGTGTTGGTCGAGAAGCGCTGGTGGAACACGCAGATCGCCGTTTGCAGGCGCTCGTCACCCAGGTCCGGGTAGAACGCCGCGAGATCGCGCGGCATCATCAGGCCTTTGTAGATGATGGTCTTGTGCGAGAAGCTGCAGATGTAGTGGTCGGCGTCATCGGCGTTGGCAACCGACGAACGGCGCCGGGCGCTGAACAGCTTGATGGCGAATTCCTGGTCGCTCAAGCCCTCACCGCCGATGAACACCTGCTCGATCTGCGGCAGGCGCTCCATGGCCAGGCGGCCGAGAACGCTGGTGTCGATCGGCACCTTGCGCCAGCCCACCAGCTTCAGCCCGGCAGCGATGATCTCGCGATCCATGTTGGCACGTGCAGCTTCGGCTTTGACCGGGTCCTGGTTGAAGAACACCATGCCGACGGCGTACTGCTTGGGCAACTCGACGGCAAAATGCTCCTGGGCCATGGCACGCAGGAACTGATCGGGCTTCTGTATCAGCAGACCGCAACCGTCACCGGTCTTGCCGTCGGCGTTGATGCCACCGCGGTGGGTCATGCAAGTCAGTGCCTGCATGGCGGTTTGCAGAAGGTGGTGGCTCGCCTCGCCCGTCATATGGGCGATCAGGCCAAAACCACAGTTGTCCTTGAATTCTTCGGGATGGTACAGACCTGTTTTCATAGACACATTCTCACCAGGTTCACCTCTCAACGGAGGCAAATCTCTTTTTTAACAACCACTTACCATCCACGCCGATCAAACGCCAGCTTTTTTGCGGTGGCCATGGAAAACCATTGTTGCACAGCGACAGCGATGCCCACAAATTTTCATGTCTCACCATTGAAAATTTATGTCGCCATTTTGAATGTTTTTGCGTCATGCACCGTGATAGGCGCTTGACTTGAGTCTGAAGCGTTTCAGCCATGACTGCAACTCGGGGCTTGTGGCCGGCAGTCTGGGACAGAAAAGCCTGCCGCGCTCGGGCGCAGCAGGCTAGTCGAAAGCTAGAATTCGCTTAGCAACAGGGCAGCGGGGTGGTGCCGCCCGGCAGGTATCAGCGGGCCGAGGCCAGCTCTTGTTGGACGCTGGCGACGGTACGTGGCCAAGGTTTACCAGCCTGGACCTTCGCTGGCAAGTTCTTGATTGCGGCAACCGCAGCATCGCGGCTGGCGAAACTGCCGTAAGTGACCACATACAGCGGCTTGCCTTGCAGGTCTTTCTTGAAGTAGCGATAGTCGCCACCCTGGGCTTTCACGTACGCCTGCGCCGAGGCCTCGGAGCTGGTGCCGAGGATCTGCACCACGTAATTGCCCGGTTTCTGCCCGGCGTACCAGCTGCTGTTGCCAGTGCCGCCAGCGGCTGGTTTTTCAGCAGGCTTGGCGGCCGGCTTGGCTACGGCGACCTGGGTCGGTGCCGGGGCCTGCTTGGCCGTCGCAACCGGCTTGGCAGGCTGGGTTGCGACCGGTTTTTGCGCAGGCGCAACCTGCTGCACGGGTTGCGCAGGCGTCGGCGCGGGGCCCGCCGCTACGCCTTGCGGCGGGGCGATGGTGGTCACGGTCGGCGGCGGGTTGCCAGGCTGCAGGGCGGTATCGCCAGCCGGGCTGCCTTCTTCCCCCTCACCCATGCCTGCGGCCTGGGCCAGCGGCTCGCGCATCACCGGCTGCGACTGGCCTCCCAGTGGCAGCGGCACCGGCTGGGACGAGCCAGAGAACTCGATGTTGGCGCCCTGCTTGCCGTCGCCAAGCGGTAACTGAGCCTGGGCAGCCGGTGCGTCGGCCGGCGCTTTTTCGCCTTTCTTGGGCATCAACACGGCAGCTGCAACGGCAACCACGACCACGGCAGACAACGCGAGCACATGTTTTTTTGGCATCTTGAACCCCATGGATGGTCGCTTGGCCGTCGTCCGGCTGGCGATCATGGCTTCGATCAAAGTGTCACGGGCGACCTGGTTGATGTTGCCAGGCCAGCCGTCGGAGTTTTCATGGATATCGACGATCTGTTCACGGCTGAACACCTCGATGCCCCGGCCTGCGCCTTCCAGGCGCTGCTCCAGGTATTCGCGGGTTTCCTCTTCACTGTAGGGGGCCAGCTCGATGATGTGGAAGCGTTCTTCCTCGACATTGAGCTCGTCCAACCCTGCAATCAGCGAAGGCTCACCAAACAGGAACACGTGCGGGCGCCCTTCCGGCACCCCCGCCGCCAATTCCAGCAACGCTTGGAGTGCCGACTCGTCGAGTTGTTCCGCATCGTCCACCAGCAAGTACACTTCCTGCCCGGTGAGTGCCAGTTGCACCACCTTGGACAGGATCGCCTGCATCTCCGGCTGGGCCACGTCCAGGTTCTGCGCGACCTGGCCCAATACACTGGCAGCATCGCTGGCACCACGGGCGGACACCACAACGCTCTGCACCGCCTGCTTGTTGGTACTGGCCACCAGCGCCTGGCGCAGCAGGGTCTTGCCGCTACCCTGCGGGCCGGTGACGACCAGCATCAGTTGGCTGTAGCGAGCCAGGTGGTGCAGCTGGCCGAGCACAGGCTTGCGCTGGGCAGGGAAAAACTTGAAGCCGGGCACCCGCGGTGCGAACGGATCGTGGCTCAACTGGTAATGGTCGAGAAAGGCCTCATCGGCATGCAAACTGGTCATTGCGCTGTCACAACCTCAAAGCTGGGCCACGATCGCGCGGTAATCCGCCGACAGCGTGGCCTGTAGAATCTCTTTCGGATAGTCGTCGGTGACCACGGCCTCGCCCATCTGGCGCAGCAGCACCAGACGCAGACGCCCGTCGAGCACCTTCTTGTCGACCGCCATGTGCTCCATGAAATGCGCCGGGGTCATTTCCTGTGGTGGCACCACCGGCAAACCTGCGTCCTGCAACAGGCGGATTCCGCGATCGCGCTCGGCCTGGTCGAGCCAGCCAAGGCGCATGGACATTTCCAGGGCCATGACCGTGCCCGCCGCCACGGCTTCGCCGTGCAGCCACACGCCATAGCCCATGTGGGTTTCGATGGCATGCCCGAAGGTATGCCCCAAGTTCAGCGTGGCCCGCACGCCAGACTCGCGTTCGTCGGCGCCCACCACTGCGGCCTTGGCCGCACACGAGCGGCGAATGGCTTCGGTCAGGGCTGCCGAGTCGAGGGTACGCAGGGCCTGCATATTGTCTTCGAGCCAGGCGAGGAAGGGCTTGTCACAGATCAGCCCGTACTTGATCACTTCGGCCAGGCCTGCCGAAAGCTCGCGCGCCGGCAAGGTCTTCAGGCTGGTGGTATCGATCAGCACCGCGTTGGGCTGGTAGAAGGCGCCGACCATGTTCTTGCCCAGCGGGTGGTTGATGCCGGTCTTGCCGCCTACCGAGGAGTCGACCTGGGACAACAGGGTGGTCGGCACCTGGATGAAGTCCACGCCCCGCTGATAGCAGGCAGCGGCAAAGCCGGCCATGTCACCGACCACCCCGCCGCCCAGGGCGACCACGGTGGTACGGCGGTCATGCCGCGCCGTCAGCAGGCCATCGAAGATCAGTTGCAGGGTTTCCCAGTTCTTGTGGGCTTCGCCATCGGGCAGTACCACTGGCAGCACCGAGTAGGCCCCCAGGGTCTTGGCCAGGCGGTCGAGATACAGCGGCGCGACGGTCTCGTTGGAGACGATGGCAACCTGCCGGCCGGCAATGTGCGGCGCCAGCAGCTCGGGCTGGTCCAACAGGCCTTCGCCAATGTAGATCGGGTAGCTACGCTCGCCCAGGTCGACCTTCAGTGTCTGCATGTATCCCCACAATGTTCTTGGGCGCGGTGCCGTTCTGGCGACCTGCGCGGTAACGTTGAACCTCGCCTCGGCGCTGGTGGCCGAGAATAGTCCCGGGTTAACGGGGCGGCAACTGCTGCAAGCGCTCGAGGATGTCGATCACCACCATGCGTGGTGGCCGCTCGTCGGTTTCTACGACCAGGTCGGCGATCTCGCGGTAGAGCGGGTCGCGGGTTTCCAGCAGGTTCCGCAGGGTGGCCTCGGGGTTGGCGGTGCGCAGCAGCGGGCGATTGCGGTCGCGCGCCGTGCGGCCGACCTGCTGTTCGACCGAGGCGTGCAGGTAGATTACCCGGCCGCCCTGGTGCAGCGCCTGGCGGTTGGCTTCGCGCATGACGGCACCGCCACCGGTGGCCAGGACCACGCCGTCGAGGCCACACAGCTCGGCAATCATCGCTTGCTCGCGATCACGGAAACCCGGCTCGCCTTCCTTGTCGAAAATCCACGGGATGTTGGCGCCGCAACGCAGTTCGATTTCCTTGTCGGAATCCTTGAACAGCAGGCGCAGCTCTTTGGCCAATAGGCGGCCGATGGTGCTTTTACCAGCACCCATGGGCCCCACAAGTATCAAATTTCGCACAGAATCAACGACTCACAGCAATCGCCTGGTCACTCATGATACGCGGAGTCAGGAAGACCAGCAGCTCGGATTTTTTCTCTTGTAATGCATCGCGTCGAAACAGCCGCCCAACATACGGCAGATCACCCAAAAATGGCACCTTGTCGACCACATTGTTTTGCGAGGTAGAATACACGCCGCCAATCACGATCGTTTCGCCGTCGGCCACGCGAACCTTGGCATTCACCTCGTTCTTGCGGATCGGCGGTACGTTGTTCAAGGCATTGACGTAATCCGGTTCGTCCTTGGTCACCCTGACAGCCATGATTACCTTGTTGTCCGGGGTAATTTGCGGGGTCACCTCCAACGACAGCGAGGCCTCGCGGAACGACACCGAGGTGGCGCCGCTCTTGGTGGTTTCCTGGTAGGGCACCTCGGTGCCCTTGAGGATCCTGGCCGTTTCCTTGTCGGCCGTGACCACCTTGGGTTGCGAAATGATCTCGCCATTGCCGCTTTTTTCCATGGCGCTGAGCTCGAGGTCCAGCAGCACATCCCCGCGCAGCAGGCCAAGGCCGATGCTGCTGCCAGCCCGCTCGACACCCAGGTCGACGAACAGCGACTTGCCCGGCAGCGGGTTGTCGCCATACAAAGGGCTGCCCCAGCGCACCCCAAGGGCTTTCTCGTAATCGACGTTGGCCTCGACGATGCGCGCCTCGATCGCCACCTGACGCACCGGCACATCCAGCTGCGCCACCAGTTGCCGCAGTTCATCGAGGCGTTCGGCCGGCAGGTAGGCCACCAGGGTATTGGTGCGCTCATCGACACTCAGGCTGCCCCAACCGGCGAGCAGGCTTTCGTCGGCCAGGCTGGTCTTGAGCAGTTCCGCAAGTTCGGCAGCCTTGGCATGGTGAACAGGCAACAGCTCCCGGCGCATGGGCTGCAACTGCGCCTCCAGCACCTGCCCCGCACGCGCTTCGGCAGTTTGCGCAGCCAGCGTGGCCGCCGGCGCCACCAGCAGCACATTGCCCTCCTGGCGCCGGGCGAGGCTTTTGCTGCGCAAGACCAGGTCCAGCGCCTGATCCCACGGCACATCCTGCAAGCGCAGGGTGACATTGCCCTGCACGTCGTCGCTGGCGACCAGGTTGACGCCGGCATAGTCGGCGAGTACCTGCAAAACCGAGCGAATCTCGACATCCTGAAAGTGCAGCGACAGCGGCTCACCCTGGTAAGGCGTCGCGGTCGCCAGAGGCATGGGCAGCAGGGCCGCCAGCAGGTAGATCATCCTCGTTCTCATTCTGATCCGGGGCCTCCTTGCCCAGGCGTTTTGCGAGGGTGATGAACGCCGTGCGTTCATGCCACACCCCCGCCATGAACAACCGTTCGCGCACTTCGACCTGGCGCGGGCCGATGTGCATCACTATCCCTTGATCACGCCCTACCCGGTCCCCAAGGCGGACGCGGTAGAGCCTGCCGGCCGCCCGCAGCAGCGCTTGATGTTCCTGCCCACGCGTCAGGCTGCCGACCATTTCCAACTGGGCCAGGGGCGCGCGGGTCAAACCACCCGACAGGTGCGTTGCCAACGCGGCGAACGGATCCATGGCCGGTGCTCGCGTTGCCGGCCTGGCAGGCAGCCGCGCAAGCATGGCGACTGCCACCCCGGCAACCGGCGCGTGATAGGCATCGACCCGCAGTTGCAAACGCAGCAGGCCTGGTTCGCCACCGCCGGCTGCCAGGCGCATGCTGCGACCGTGCATGACACGCACCTGCCCCAACCACTCGTCCAGCCAGCCCCGCAACGCTGGGTAGCTGCCCACCACCTGCAACTCCAGTGGCACTACGCTGAAGCCCTGCCGCTGCTGCTGCTCGTGCACATCGAGGCGCTCGACGAGCAGGCCGTGCTCGCGCCCCGAACCCGACAGACGGTCTAGCAGGTCGCTCATGCTTTCGCCGGCAGCCAGCTGCCATTGTGCCTTTTGCAAGCGCTGCCCATCGCTCGCCAGCTGTGCCCGCACCCCCTGCAACTCGGCAATCTGCGCCTGCGTGGCAGCCTGCTGCCGGCCCAGCTCGGCGTGCTTGCCCTCTTCTTCACCCTGCAGCTGCAACATGCCCGGCAGGCGAATTGCGCAGCCCAGACCGAACAGCAGCACCGCCAGTGCCACAGGTGCCAGCCGCCGGAAGCGGCTAGAGCGCTCGGCTGCGCCAAGCCATGCGAGCAATTGCACCCTGTTCACGACCAGAACGCCGCCACGCGCGCAGCCAGCAAGAACTCATCGCCGCCTGGCTGGCTCTTGATATGTTTGAGCTCCAGGTCCAGCAGCACGCCGGAACGCTCGAGGTCGCGCATGAACTGGGCCAGTACGGCGCCGGAGGTGGCGAGCCCGCTCAACTCCATGCGGCCGTTTTCCAGGCTGAGGCCCAGCAACTGCATGCCCAATGGCAGTGCCCTTTCGAGGTCGGCGAGTACGCCAGGCAGAACCCCTCGCTGAGCCTGAAGGCCCTCCAGCACCGCCAGGCGGCCGAGCAGTGCGGCATGCTGGGCACGCACATCAGCCAGTGGCTGAGCCTCCAGGCCCAGGGTTTCCAGGGCTGCCTGGCGCTGGGCGTTGGCCAACGCTTGTTGCTGGCCGCGCTGGCGTGCCTGTTGGTCGACCAGCGTCACGGCGCACAATGCCAGCAAGGCGCCAGCCACCAGATGGCTGCGAAACCGGCGCATGGCCGCCTGGCGCTGGCGTTCGCGCCACGGCAGAAGGTTCAGCCGCATCATGGTCGCGCCCCTCCAAGCGCCAGGGCACTCGCCAGCAGCATCGGCCCATCGACCTGCGCAAGCCCGGCCAGCGCAGGCAGTTCTTGGCACGGCAGCGCCAGGCTTTGGCCCAGGGCCTGCAGCCAGCCCGGCTGCAGCGGCGAGCAGTTGCTGACCCACAACCAGGCAGGCAAAAGCCCTTCGGCGAGCAGCGCAGGCAGCCGCTCGGGCAGTTGCGCGGCCATATCCCCGTCAGCTGCCCGCAGCTCCCGGCGCTGCAGCGCCCCGCCAGGCGCCCAGGCATGAACAGTCGCACGGTGGGGCTCGATACGCAGCAACGCCGCCCCAGCCTGCTCACCCGCAGGCAGCATGCGGCGCAGGGCAATGCTGTCGACCTCGACCGCCTCCAGTTGCAGCCCCGCCTGCTGCACCAGCGCTTCGAGGGGTGCCAGTGCACTCTGCCGACACGCTGCAACCAGCACCTCGCTGCAGGCCGGCTGAACACCTGAAGCCCCCAGGACCTGGAAGTCCAGGGCCAGGTCCTCCAGCGGGAATGGAAACAACCGTTCGGCATCCGCCAGCAACTGCGCCTCCAGTTGCTCCTCACCGGGCCCCACTGGCAGGTGGCACAGCTTGCAGATGACCTGGCTGGCGGGCAGCGCCAGGGCTAGCCGGCGCTCGCCGAGGCCGCTGCGCCGATGGGCGCGCTGCAATGCCGCCGAGACCTGCTCGGGCGCTGCTGCCCAGTCATTGCCTGCCCCGAGCTGCAGCGGCTCATGGGCCCAACCCAGCACCCGCCAGCCGCGTTTGCGCTGTTGCAGTTGCACCAGATGAATGGCGTGAGCGGTAATTTCCACCCCTACCAGTGAACCGGCATCCTTGCCGAAGCGTCCAAGCATTGCGAATTCCTTGCTGTATGTAGCGCCCCCGCGGCAACACTGGGCCGGGGCCACCCGCCAGGGCGACGGGCTGCCTGGCCGGTGGCCCGGAAAGGCGAAAAAATGCGTATAATGCCCAGCGTTTTTTGGTCCGCCGGACCTGCGTGCAATCCACTTTCAACCTGGACACCGAAAAGCCTTGATACGTCTGCTGAAGTTCTTCTGGTGGTCTTCCGTCGCAGTCATTTGCGCGCTCGTACTCGGTGTGAGCGGTGCGTTTCTGTATCTTAGTCCCAACCTGCCCTCGGTCGATTCGCTCAGAAGCATCCAGTTGCAGATCCCCCTCAAGGTGTACAGCAGCGATGGCAAGCTGATTGCCGAATTTGGCGAAATGCGCCGTTCGCCGATCCGTTTCGCAGACATTCCCCCACAGTTCATTCAGGCATTGCTGTCAGCCGAGGACGACAATTTCCTCAACCACTACGGCGTGGACCCCAGCAGCCTGATGCGCGCGGCCACCCAGCTGGTGAAAACCGGGCACATTCAGACCGGCGGCAGCACCATCACCATGCAGGTGGCCAAGAACTTCTTCCTGACCAGCGAGCGCAGCTTCTCGCGCAAGACCAACGAAATTCTGTTGGCCCTGCAGATCGAGCGGGAGCTGACCAAGGACGAGATTCTTGAGCTGTACGTGAACAAGATCTACCTCGGCAACCGCGCCTACGGTATCGACGCCGCGGCCCAGGTCTACTACGGCAAGTCGATCCGTGACGTGAGCCTGGCACAGATGGCGATGATCGCCGGCCTGCCCAAGGCGCCCTCGCGCTTCAACCCCCTGGCCAACCCGGTGCGCGCCAAAGAGCGTCGCGACTGGATCCTGGGCCGCATGTACAAGCTGGGCAAGATTGACCAGGCCAGCTACCAGGCCGCCCTGGACGAGCCACTCAACGCCAGCTATCACGTGCCGACGCCCGAGGTGAATGCACCGTACGTCGCGGAAATGGCTCGCGCGGAAATGGTTGGCCGCTACGGCAGCGACGCTTACACCGAAGGCTTCCGCGTTACCACCACCGTGCCCAGCGACATGCAGGAAATGGCCAACAAGGCCATCCTCAATGGCCTGTCCGATTATGACGAGCGCCACGGCTACCGCGGCCCTGAAGCCCGCTTCCCGGGGCGCACCGAGGCCGCCTGGCGCCAGGAACTGGGCAAGCAACGCACCTTGGGCGGGCTTGAGCCCGGCATCGTGACCCGGGTCGAAAAAACCGGCCTTGCGGTGCTGACCCGTGACGGCCAGCAGGTGCATGTGGCCTGGGACACCATGAAATGGGCGCGCCCGTTCATCAACAGCAACGCCCAGGGCCGCACCCCGCAATCGCCCGCCGATGTCGCCCAGGTCGGTGACCTGGTGCGCCTGCAACGCCTGGACGATGGCACCTTCAAGTTCAGCCAGGTGCCGGGGGCGCAGAGTGCGCTGGTCAGCCTCGACCCTAACAGCGGCGCCATCCGCGCCTTGGTCGGCGGCTTCTCGTTCGAGCAGAGCAACTACAACCGGGCGATGCAGGCCAAACGCCAACCGGGCTCGAGCTTCAAGCCGTTCATCTACAGCGCTGCACTGGACAGTGGCTATACCGCCGCCAGCCTGGTCAACGACGCCCCGATCGTATTCGTCGACGAATCGGTCGATAAGGTGTGGCGACCGAAGAACGACACCAACACGTTCCTCGGCCCGATCCGCATGCGCGAAGCGCTGTACAAGTCGCGCAACCTGGTTTCGATCCGCTTGCTGCAGGCCATGGGCGTGGACCGCACCATCGACTACATCGCCAAGTTCGGCTTCAACAAGCAGGACCTGCCGCGCAACCTGTCGCTGGCCCTGGGTACCGCCACCCTGACGCCGATGGAAATCGCTACAGGCTGGAGCACCTTTGCCAACGGTGGCTACAAGATTGCCCCCTACCTGATCGACCGTATCGAGAGCCGCAGTGGCGAAACGCTGTTCACCGCCAACCCGGCTCGCGTACCCCAAGGTACTGAAGACCAGGCCGGCCTGGCCGCCCCCGAGCAGCCGATCAGCACCGCCAGCATGCCCGGCGAGGCACCGGCGGCCCCCGGCCAAACCCCTGCGGCAGCGCAGCCACCAGCGGTAGCCGAGCGCATCATCGACGGGCGTACCACCTATATTCTCACCAGCATGCTGCAGGACGTGATCAAGCGCGGCACCGGCCGCCGGGCGCTGGCTTTGGGCCGCACCGACCTGGCAGGCAAGACCGGTACCACCAACGAGTCCAAGGACGCCTGGTTCTCTGGCTACAACGCCGACTACGTGACCACCGTGTGGGTTGGCTTCGACCAGCCGGAAACCCTGGGCCACCGGGAGTACGGCGGCACGGCGGCACTGCCGATCTGGATGAGCTTCATGGGTGCGGCACTCAAGGACAAGCCTGCACATGCGCCGGCCGAGCCAGAAGGCATTCTCAGCCTGCGCGTAGACCCCGTCAGCGGCCGGGCAGCTTCGCCGGGCACACCCAATGCCTACTTCGAGCTGTTCAAGGCCGAGGATTCGCCGCCATCGGTGGACGAACTGGGCAATGGGGCCGTGCCGGGCAGCCCATTGCCAGCGGATGAAGCGACGCCGATGGACCTGTTCTGAGGCAAGGCGCCCGATCCGGGGCAGGTGCACGGCGGCGTTCGACCCTACGGGCGCCGACACTGGCGCCCCCTGCCCCTCACCTGCCGGCACCGACGCATTCCCACCGCGCATAAAAAAGCCCCGGCTCGCAAGAGCCGGGGCTTTTTACACCGCTACAACAGCAATCAGCCGTTGAACACGTCATCCACGCTCTTGAGCGGGTAGTGCTTTGGATACGGCAGGGTAGCAACGCCAGACTCGATGGCAGCCTTGGCCACGGCGTCGGAAACGACGGTGATCAGGCGGGCATCCAGGGGCTTCGGAATGATGTACTCACGGCCGAACTCCAACGCTTGCACGCCGTAGGCATCGCACACTTCCTTGGGTACCGGCAGCTTGGCCAGGTCTTTCAGGGCGATGGCCGCAGCGATTTTCATTTCTTCGTTGATGCGCTTGGCGCGTACGTCCAGGGCACCACGGAAGATGAACGGGAAGCCCAGTACGTTGTTGACCTGGTTCGGGTAGTCCGAACGGCCGGTGGCCATGATCACGTCGCTGCGGGTGGCGTGAGCCAGCGCTGGCGAAATTTCCGGATCAGGGTTGGAGCAGGCGAACACGATCGGGTTGGCCGCCATCGACTTCAGGCCTTCTGCGCTCAGCAGGTTCGGGCCGGACAGGCCAACGAACACGTCGGCACCCTCCAGGGCGTCGGCCAGGGTGCGCTTGTCGGTCGCGTGGGCGAACTGGGCCTTGTACTGGTTCAGGTCGTCACGGCCAGCGTGGATTACGCCGCTGCGGTCGATCATGTAGATGTTCTCGACCTTGGCACCCATGCTCACCAGCAACTTCATGCAGGAGATGGCAGCTGCACCGGCACCCAGGCACACGATCTTGGCTTCTTCGAGCTTCTTGCCGGCGATTTCCAGGGCGTTGATCATGCCGGCCGCAGTAACGATGGCGGTACCGTGCTGGTCATCGTGGAACACCGGAATGTCGCACTGTTCGATCAGCGTGCGTTCGATCTCGAAGCACTCTGGCGCCTTGATATCTTCGAGGTTGATGCCACCGAAGGTGATCGAGATGCGGCGAACGGTGTCGATGAATGCTTGCGGGCTTTCCGATTCGACTTCGATGTCGAATACGTCGATACCTGCGAAACGCTTGAACAGAACGCCCTTGCCTTCCATGACCGGCTTGGAAGCCAGTGGGCCGAGGTCACCCAGACCGAGGATGGCAGTGCCATCGGAAATCACCGCAACCAGGTTGCCTTTGCCGGTGTATTTGTATGCCAGCTCTGGATCCCGGCCAATTTCACGCACCGGCTCGGCAACACCTGGGCTGTAGGCCAGGGCGAGGTCACGGGCAGTGGCAGTTGGCTTGGAAAGTTCGACGCTCAGTTTCCCCGGGCGAGGTTGAGCGTGATATTCGAGAGCGGCAGTTTTCAGGTCTGACATGGTGGGCATTCCGCTATTTACTGTTCTGACGGACCGCCGAGGATACGCAAAGAGCCGGGTAGTCACAAGACTGGTCGGTCACTTGTGTCAAGGCCTTTAGCCTACGACTTTCCGCTAAAACCCACGGGGACATACGGCTAACAGTGTGTACAATCCAATAGCGAACTGTCTACATCTTTTAGCCAGAAGTACGCGCCAGCATGCTCGGGTCGGTCAGAGGCAATACCCAGCGCCGCTGCCCTGGCTTGAGGCCGCCCTTGCGGGAACGATCCACCACCCAGCCACGCACCTCGACCTGGCGCCCTTTGAGGTTAGCGAAGAAACTGGCCGGGAAGTTGCGCTGCAGACGAGCGGAGACCTGCACCACCACGGCTCGGTCAAGGTTCAACCAGATACCACCACGGTTGCGTTCGATGCTCATGATTCGGCCACTGAGCACAGCAAAACCGGACTGCCTGACGGCGTCTGCCGGCACCACGGGCGACTGCCGCCAAAGGCCGGCGCCGGCCTGGCGTGCCGCCTGCTCGGCGCGTTGCTGGCAGCCACTGAGGCGCACATTGGGGGCGACGGCCACCCGGTAGCCCAAGCCCTCACTGAGCAATTGTGCTTCGAGATTGTCGCCATTACGGCCATAAATGTGCGCCAGTGTGCGCCCATACTTGTCTTTGGCTTGCACACCGGGAACCAGCCCGACACGCCCGTCACTGGCCTTGACCAACGCCTGCAGGCGCCGCTTGGCAGCTTCGGCATAGGGCTCGCTGCTACGCCCCTTGCGACCGATCTCCGGGGTGTTGATGCCGATCAGCCGCACACTGCGGCCATCCACCAGACGCACGGTGTCGCCGTCGACCACCTGCCGCACCCGAACCTGCTCGGGTTTGCCCGGCAGCGGGCAGAAGGCGTGGGCGGGCAAATGCCAGATCGCACCCACAAAAAAGGCGCCCACGAGGGGCGCCTTTTTCAGCAACAATGCGAAGCCCGAAGGACTCGCCATGCGCATTATTACTTCTTGGTACCGAACATACCGAAGCGGTCGGCGAACTTCTGTACGCGGCCACCGGTGTCCAGGACTTTCTGCTTACCGGTGTAGAACGGGTGGCACAGGTTGCAAACGTCGATCGACAGGGTGCTGCCCAGGGTCGAACGGGTTTCGAACTTGTTACCGCAGCTGCAGGTGACTGCAACAGCTTCGTAGTTCGGGTGGATACCTTCTTTCATGGTCACTTCCTCGAGCTGCGTGCCGCCACCCAACACCAATTGTTGAATACCGCACGTAATTAGGCGGCGAATAATACCAGAGCACACCGTCAGTGCAAGATGTCGCTTGCACCGACCGTCGTCTGCTAGGCTCGCCAGTTCTTGTAATGCCCTCCGAGACTTTCTGCGTGTCCGACGTCATCCTGCGCCTTGCCCTGCCCTCGCCGTTGCGGCGCCTGTTCGACTACAAGGCGCCAGCGAGCATGGCGCGCCAGGCCCTGGCCCCGGGCATGCGCATTCGCGTGCCCTTTGGCCGCCGCGAAATGATCGGCGTACTGGTCGAAGTGTGCGCGCAGAGCGAGGTGCCCGCCGACAAGCTGAAGCCGGCCAGCGCCTTGCTCGACCCGGTCTCCCCGATTCCGCCTTCGCTGTTCAAGCTGTGCCTGTGGACCGCGCAGTACTACCAGCACAGCCTGGGTGACACCTTGAGCTGGGCCTTGCCCACGCTACTGCGCCAGGGCGAGCCCGCAGAAATGCGCCAGGAGCGCTTCTGGCACATTGCCCCCGACGCCCGCCTGGACGACCCGCGCATCGCCCGGGCACCGCGCCAGCGCGATGCCCTCAAGACCCTGGCGCAGCACCCGCACGGGGTGGCGCACAGCCTGCTGGCCAAGCTCAACCTGAACAAGGACAGCCTCGACCTGCTGCTGGCCAAGGAACTGGTGCAGATCGAAGTCCGCCGCCAGAAGCCGGGCTTGCGCCACGAACACTGGCTGGCACAGCCGGAGCTGCCGCTCAATGACGAGCAACGCGATGCCTTCGAGGCGGTGTGCGAGGGCTTCGGCGGTTTTGCGGCCTTCCTGCTGGCCGGCGTGACCGGCAGCGGCAAGACCGAGGTCTACCTGCAACTGATCCGCGAAACCCTCGAGGCCGGCAAGCAGGCGCTGGTACTGATCCCGGAGATCAACCTCGGCCCGCAAACCCTGGCGCGCTTCGAGCAACGCTTCAACGCCCGGATTGCCTTGCTGCATTCGGCGGTGAACGACCGGGACCGCCTGGACGCCTGGCTGGCGGCACGCGATGGCGAAGCCGACATTATCATCGGCACCCGTTCAGCGCTGTTCACGCCCATGAAAAACCCTGGCCTGATCATCATCGACGAAGAACACGACGGTTCTTATAAACAGCAGGAGGGCCTGCGCTACCATGCCCGCGACCTGGCGCTGGTGCGGGCGCACCAGGAGAACATTCCGATCCTGCTCGGCTCCGCCACGCCCTCGCTGGAAACCTTGCACAACGCCCTCACCGGCCGCTACCGCCTGTTGCGCATGAATCAGCGCGCGGGCGGCGCACGCCCACCGCGCATGCTGCGCCTGGATGTCAAAAGTCTGCCGCTGGACAGTGGCATCAGCGGCCCGCTGCAGCAGGCCATCCGCCTGACACTGGAAGCCGGCCAGCAGGTGCTGGTGTTCCTCAACCGCCGCGGCTTCGCGCCGACGCTGCTGTGCCACGATTGCGGCTGGCTGTCGGAGTGCCCGCGCTGCGACGCGCGCATGACCGTGCACCAGCGCTCCGGGGTGTTGCGCTGCCACCACTGCGGCTATGACGAACGCCTGCCACACCAGTGCCCGCAGTGCGACCACGTCGACCTGCGCCCGGTCGGTGCGGGCACCGAACGCGCCGAAGAACGCCTGAAAGTGCTGTTCCCGGACTACCCGATTCTGCGTGTGGACCGCGACAGCACGGCGCGCAAGGACGCCATGCACCAGCTGTTCAGTACCATCCAGAAAGGCCAGCCGAGCATCCTTGTCGGTACCCAGATGCTTGCCAAAGGGCACCATTTCCCGCGGGTAACCCTGGTGGCCATCCTCGACGCCGACGGGGGGCTTTTCTCGGGCGACTTCCGCGCCAGCGAGCGCATGGCGCAACTGATCGTGCAAGTCGCCGGGCGCGCCGGGCGTGCCGAGGAACCGGGCAAGGTCATCATCCAGACCCACCTGGCCGATCACCCGCTGCTGGTGCAACTGACCGAACAAGGCTACTTCGCCTTTGCCGAACAGGCCCTGGACGAACGCCGTGCCGCCGGGCTGCCACCTTACTCGCACCTGGCCCTGCTGCGCGCAGAAGCGCACAAGCCGGGGCAGGCTGAAGGTTTTCTGGACGAGGCCTGCGCCGCCGCCGAGCGCCTGGTCGCCGAACAGCGGCTGCCAGGCATCGAGCTGCTGGGCCCGGTTCCGGCCCCTATGGAGCGGCGCGCCGGGCGTTTCCGCGCGCAGTTGTTGATACAGGCCAACACCCGGGCGCCTTTGCATCGACTGATCAGTGCCTGGTTGCTAGTGTTGGAGCAGATGCCGAGCGGGCGCCAGGTCCGCTGGTCGCTGGATGTCGACCCGGTCGACCTTTATTGAGCTGCAAGCTGCAAGCTGCAAGCTGCAAGCTGCAAGCTGCAAGCTGCAAGCTGCAAGCTGCAAGCTGCAAGCTGCAAGCTGCAAGCTGCAAGCAAGAGCGCAACGGAGTCAGGCGGCGCAACCAAGCTTTTTCTTGCTACTTGCGACTTGCGACTTGCTACTCGCGACTTCCAACGTGAAGCCCAAAGGTTGGCAACCCGCTCCCAGGCACGGATAATGCCCAGTTTTTCCACCTGCGCATCCAAGCGCTGCACCGCGCTTGCGGTCGAAAAGAGACCCCCATGAAAGACACCATTCGCCAGCTGATCCAGCAAGCCCTCACCCAACTCGTCACCGACGGTGTGCTGCCTGAAGGGCTGTCGCCGGCGATCCAGGTGGAAAACGCCCGGGACAAGACCCACGGCGACTTCGCCAGCAATATCGCGATGATGCTGGCCAAGCCGGCCGGCATGAAGCCACGCGACCTGGCAGAAAAACTGATCAACGCCCTGCCGGCCAGCGCCGATATCAGCAAGGTCGAGATCGCAGGCCCTGGCTTCCTCAATTTCTTCCAGAACACCGACGCCCTGGCCAACCGCCTGGACGCTGCCCTGGCCGACGCCCACCTGGGCGCGCGCAAGGCCGGCCCGGCGCAAAAAGTGGTGGTCGACCTGTCGGCCCCCAACCTGGCCAAAGAGATGCACGTCGGCCACCTGCGCTCGACCATCATCGGTGACAGCGTGGCGCGGGTGCTGGAGTTCCTGGGCGACACCGTCATTCGCCAGAACCACGTGGGCGACTGGGGCACCCAGTTCGGCATGTTGATGGCCTACCTGCAGGAAAACCCGATCACCAGTGATGAGCTGTCGGACCTGGAAAACTTCTACCGCGCGGCCAAGCAGCGTTTCGACGAGTCCGAGGCATTCGCCACCCGCGCCCGCAGCCTGGTGGTCAAGCTGCAGGCCGGTGACCCGGAATGCCTGGCCCTGTGGACACGCTTCAAGGACATTTCGCTGTCGCACTGCCAAAAGACGTATGAACTGCTCAACGTCAAGCTGACCATGGCGGACGTGATGGGTGAAAGCGCCTACAACGACGACCTGGCCAATGTCGTGGCCGACCTCAAGGCCAAGGGCCTGCTGGTCGAAGACCAGGGCGCCCAGTGCGTGTTCCTCGACGAGTTCAAGAACAGCGACGGCGACCCGCTGCCAGTGATCGTGCAGAAGGCCGACGGCGGTTACCTGTACGCCACCACCGACCTGGCCGCCGTGCGCTACCGCAGCAATGTGCTCAAGGCCGACCGTGCCCTGTACTTCGTCGACCAGCGCCAGGCCCTGCACTTCAACCAGGTGTTCGAAGTGGCCCGCCGCGCAGGCTTCGTCGGCCACCCGATGCAAATGGAGCACATGGGCTTCGGCACCATGAACGGCGCCGATGGCCGCCCGTTCAAAACCCGCGACGGCGGCACCGTGAAGCTGATCGACCTGCTGACCGAGGCCAAGGAAAGGGCCTACGCGCTGGTCAAGGAAAAGAACCCGAGCCTGGCCGACGACGAACTGCGCCGCATCGGCGAAGTGGTGGGTATTGGCGCGGTGAAATACGCCGACCTGTCCAAACACCGCACCAGCGACTACAGCTTCAACTTCGAGCTGATGCTCAACTTCGAAGGCAATACCGCGCCTTACCTGCTGTACGCCTATACCCGCGTAGCTGGCGTGTTCCGCAAGCTGGGCAAGCGCTTTGACCAAGCCGATGGCAAGATCGTGCTGCAGGCCGCCCACGAGCAGGACCTGGCCGCACGCCTGGCGCAGTTTGGCGAAACCCTGAACAGCGTTGCCGAGAAAGGCACACCGCACGTACTGTGCAGCTACCTGTACGACCTCGCCGGCCTGTTCTCCAGCTTCTACGAGAACTGCCCGATCCTCGCCGCTGAAACTCCCGAGCAGCAACAGAGCCGCCTGCGCCTGGCCGCCCTGACTGGCCGCACCCTCAAACAAGGTCTGGAACTGCTCGGCCTGGAAACCCTGGAGCGCATGTAAGTTGGCTGCCAAGAAAAAACCCGCACCCAAACGCGGCGCCAGCCGCCAGACAGCGCCAGCCAAACAGCCGATTCCCGGCTGGGTATGGCTGGCGGTCGGCCTGACCGTTGGCGCGTTCATCGTGTTCCTGATGAAGCTCGAACCCGGCGGCGATGACATCAAGCGGGCCAAACCCGAGCAGCAGAAGGCCGACAAAGTGGCCGAAGCCAGCAAGCCTGCGCAGGCCACACCGCAACAGCCGGTGAAACCGAAGTACGACTTCTACACCTTGCTGCCAGAGTCGGAAGTCATCGTGCCGCCAGAGGCCGTACCGGAGAAAACACCCCCGGTCCCGGCCCAGCCGGTCACACCGGTTACCCCCGCTGAAGCGGCGAAAATCGACACGGCGCGGGCCCAGGCAGCACTGCTTGGCCAAACCCCGCCTCCGGCCCCGCCAGTGATCAAGCCGGCAGCGACCACCCAGTACTTCCTGCAGGCGGGCTCGTTCCGCAAACAGGCCGACGCCGACAAGGTGCGGGCCCAGATCATTCTGCTGGGGCAATCAGTGAAGGTGGAGTCGGGTACGGTCAAGGAAGAAACTTGGTACCGCGTGATGGTCGGCCCGTTCAGCAACCGCGAACAGCTGACCGGTGCGCAGAAACAGCTGGCCGGCGCTGGTTTTGCCAACCTGTTGCTGCAACAGCGCCAGACCCGCCAGTAACCTTTGAACGGGGCGCTGTGCGCCCCGGTCAGACTTGAGCCGCCCCGGTGCAGCGGCCTTGCCTAGCGACAGGGCTGCAAAGCAGCCCTCTCAGCCCCGCCCCGCGTTGCGCTCGGACACCTGGCTATTGAGTGTCCAGAAGTCGTACAGCACCCCTACCAGGAACAGGCCACCGGTCAGGAAGTAGATGATCGCGGTCACCCACTTGCCCTGATACAGCCGGTGCAGGCCGAACACGCCGAGGAACGTCAGCAGGACCCAGGCGATGTTGTAGTCGATGCGCCCAGACTGGAACCTCAGGTCCGCCTCGCGGTCCATGGCCGGGATCAGAAACAGGTCGATCAGCCAGCCGATACCCAGCAGACCAAAGGTGAAGAACCAGAGGGTGCCGGTTATCGGCTTGCCGTAGTAGAAACGGTGCGACCCGGTGAAGCCGAAAATCCACAGCAGGTAGCCGATGGTCTTGCTGTGCGTGTCGTGGTAGGGCGTTCCCTGTTGATAACTGTTCATGCCTAGCCCTCGTGGGTTATGGAAAAATTTTCTAAGAAAAAATGTGACTTTTTTGTCACAGGCCGACGTATGGCACCCTGCCAATCGACCAACGGATCATAAATTGATCAAAAAGCTGTTATAAAGTTGCGCGCCCAACACATAACTATTCATAAGAGCTTCATCTATGCCGCCTTTACTCAAGACATGGCTGACCCTCTGCCTATTATTGCCCCTGGCCGCCCACGCCACCAATCGTGAGCAACGTCTTCCCAATGGTTTCACCGGCTACACCAGCAATGCCGCCGTGAGGCATGCAGCGGTCAAGCAGACTGCGCCCCATGCTCGCACTGTCAGCGCCGCCAGCACGCGCGGTAGCAAGGTGGCCGCGATGTCGCCCAAGCAGAGCAGCGATGTGCTCAGCCGCGCGGTCAATGTACTCGGTACCCCCTACGTTTGGGGTGGCAGCAGCCCGAAAAAGGGCTTTGACTGCAGTGGCCTGGTCAAGTACGCCTTCAACGACGTGGCCAACGTAGACCTGCCACGCACCTCCAATGCCATGGCCCAGGGCCATGGGGTGAAAGTGGCCAAGGGCGAGTTGAAGCCAGGGGACCTGATCTTCTTCAACATCAAAAGCCGGCGGGTGAACCACGTGGCCATCTATCTGGGCAACGACCGTTTCATCCACGCGCCACGCCGCGGCAAGCGGGTAAGCATCGACAACCTGAGCAAGCCTTACTGGCAGAAGCATTACGTGGTCGCCAAACGGGTGCTGCCGAAAGAGCAGCAACTGAGCCTGGCCAAGCGCTAAGCTTTTTCCACCTGCAATGGCCCGATCGCCGGCAAGCCAGCTCCCCCACAAATCTGTAGAACTGTGGTGAACCTGTGGGAGATCACATAGCCCTACGGGCTGCGCTGTCGCACAGAGAACTCGATTCGTAACCGCGACGCGGCCTGTGTGGGAGCGGGCGTGCCCGCGAAGCAGGCGACGCGGTGGCAGGCACCGGCTACGCCGGTGTTCGCGGGCACGCCCGCTCCCACAAAGACCCCGCTAAATCAATAAGTTATGTACTGTTCTATGAGAGCTGGCTTGCTGGCGAGAGAGCCTGTAGAGGCACTATAAATCGTCAACCAGGCCCCTCTCTCGCAACTCACGCAATGCCCCTTCCATCGTCCGCATCCCTTGCGCACCACCCGCCTGCATCACCGAACACAACTGCGCCATCCGCCCCTCGCGCACCAGGTTGCGCACCGCCGGCGTCGCCACCAACACTTCCCGCGCTGCAACCCGCCCACCGCCCACGCGGCGTACCAGCACCTGCGCCACCACCATTTGCAACGACTCCGCCAGCATCGCCCGCACCAACGGCTTTTCATCGGCTGCAAATACCTCCACCAGCCGCTCAATGCTGCTGGCCGCCGAGCGCGCATGTACCGTCGCCAGCACCAGGTGCCCGGTCTCGACCGCTTGCAAGGCCAGGCGAATGGTCTGCAGGTCGCGCAACTCGCCGATCATGATCACGTCCGGGTCCTGGCGCAGCGCGCTGCGTAGCCCCTGGGCAAAGCAGCTGCTGTGGCGGCCGACCTCGCGCTGGTTGACCAGGCTACGCTGGCTGCTGTGGATAACTTCAACAGGGTCTTCCAGGGTAATGATGTGCAGCGCCTTTTCGCGGTTCAGCTGGTCCAGCAACGTTGCCAGTGTGCTGGACTTGCCACTGCCGGTCGGCCCACCCACCAGCACCAGGCCATCGCGGTACTGGACCACCGCCTGAAACACATCGGTCAGCGCTAGCTCATCCAGCGTGGCAATACGCCCTGGGATCAGGCGGAAGGTCGCCGCAGGCCCATTCAGCTGGCGAAACAGGTTCACGCGAAAGCGCCCTAGGGCAGGCAGCGCCAGCGCCAGGTCCAGTTCAGCCCCTTGCGCCCACTGCTCGCGCTGCGTGTCATCGAGCAGGGTTGCCATGCCCGCGACCAAGGCGCCCGCGGCGAGCGGCGGCATGGCCATGCGCTGCAGCTCGCCGTCCAGGCGCAGCATGGGTGTCTGGCCGGCCGCCAGGTGCAGGTCCGAAGCCTGCACCGCCACGGCCCGTGCCAACAGATCGGTCACATCCATGAGACTCCCCAAAGGCTTTCAAGTAGGTAGAATGCCGCAAACCCAACACTAGCCGGCCACCCTCCATGTCCACCCTAGCAGACAACCTTTCCGCGATTTCCGCCCGTATCGCCAGTGCTGCACAGGCAGCCGGGCGTGAGCCGGCCAGCGTCCAACTGCTGGCCGTGAGCAAGACCAAGCCAGCCGCTGCGATCCGCGAGCTGTACGCCGCTGGCGTGTGCGATTTCGGGGAAAATTACCTACAGGAAGCCCTGACAAAGCAGCAGGCACTCGGCGACTTGCCCTTGATCTGGCACTTCATTGGCCCCATTCAATCGAACAAGACCAAAGCCATTGCCGAGCATTTCGACTGGGTGCATTCCGTGGACCGCCTGAAAATCGCCCAACGCCTTTCAGAACAGCGCCCTGCCGGGCTGGCACCGCTGAACATCTGCCTGCAGGTGAACGTCAGTGACGAAGACAGCAAGTCCGGCTGCGCCGCCGCCGAACTGCCGGCCTTGGCCAAGGCCGTGGCGGCCCTGCCCAACCTGCGCCTGCGCGGGCTGATGGCGATCCCCGAACCCACCGAAGACCGCGCCGCTCAGGAGGCCGCCTTCGCCAGCCTGCGTAACCTGCTGGAACAGCAGCACCTGGGGCTGGACACCTTGTCCATGGGCATGAGCCACGACCTGGAAGCGGCCATTGCACAAGGTGCGACCTGGGTACGCATCGGTACCGCCCTGTTCGGCGCCCGCGCCCCACTTAACCCCGGCCAGGGCTGATGGCATGCTTTACTCACTCTTTTCCACAAGGACCTGACATGAGCAAGACTCGTATTGCCTTTATCGGCGCCGGCAACATGGCCGCCAGCCTGATCGGAGGTCTGCGTGCCCAGGGCCTGGACGCCTCGCAGATTCGCGCCAGCGATCCGGGCGCCGAGACCCGTAGCCGCATCCAGGCCGAACACGGCATCGAAACCTTCGAGGACAATGCCCAGGCCATCGACGGCGCCGACGTGATCGTGCTGGCGGTCAAGCCACAGGTCATGAAAGCGGTTTGCCTGGCCCTGCAACCCAGCCTGCGTGATGGCCAACTTATCGTTTCCATCGCTGCCGGCATCACCTGCGCCAGCCTGCAAAGCTGGGTGGGCGCGCGCCCCGTGGTGCGCTGCATGCCCAATACCCCCGCGCTCCTGCGCCAGGGCGTGAGCGGCCTGTACGCCACCGCCGAGGTGTCGGCCGCACAGCGCCAGCAGGCCGAGCAACTGCTGTCGGCGGTAGGCACGGCCCTGTGGCTTGAGCAGGAACAGCAACTGGACGCCGTGACAGCGGTTTCCGGCAGTGGCCCGGCCTACTTCTTCCTGCTGATCGAGGCCATGACTGCCGCAGGCGAAAAGCTTGGGCTGCCGCGTGAAACCGCCTCGCAACTGACCCTGCACACGGCCTTGGGCGCTGCACGCATGGCGGTCGCCAGCGATGTCGACGCCGCCGAACTGCGCCGCCGTGTCACCTCGCCCGCCGGCACCACTGAAGCGGCGATCAAGTCGTTCCAGGCCAGCGGCTTCGAAGCGATCGTCGAGCAGGCCCTGCAGGCTGCCGCGACACGCTCCGCCGAACTGGCCGAACAACTGGGCAAATAAGGAGTTATCGATGAATGCACTCTCCGGCGCCGCGATTTTCGTGGTGCAAACCTTGGTCAGCCTGTACCTGGTGATCGTGTTGCTGCGCTTCGTACTGCAGCTGGTCAAGGCCGATTTCTACAACCCGCTGTGCCAGTTCGCGGTGCGCGCCACCCAGCCGCTGCTCAAGCCGATCCGCCGCATCATCCCCAGCATTGGCGGCCTGGACACCTCGTCGCTGCTGCTGTCGGTGCTGATCCAGGCGCTGCTGATGGCCTTTGTGCTGATGGTCACCTATGGCACCTTCGGTGACGTCTTGCACTTGCTGATGTGGGCGATCATCGGCATTACCTCGCTGTTCCTGAAGATCTTCTGGGTGGCGATGATCGTGATGGTGATCGTTTCCTGGGTTGCGCCCAACAGCCACAACCCCGCCGCCGAACTGGCCTACCAGATCAGCGAGCCGGTGCTGGCCCCCTTCCGCCGCATCGTGCCCAACCTGGGCGGCATGGACATTTCGCCGATCTTCGCCTTCCTGGCGATTCAGGTGATCCAGTCGTTCGTCATGCCACCGCTGGCTGCCTATGCCGGCATGCCCCAGGAGCTGTGGCGGATGATCTGACCCCGCATGCACCCAGCGGCAAGCCTTTGCTTGCCGCTGGGGGTAGCGCTCTTTAGACTTACGCCTCCGTCAAGCGTGAGCAGGGTCGATGTCCACTGTCTTTCCCGAAGATTCCGTCGGTCTGGTAGTACCGCAAACCGCCCGGTTCGATGAACCGCTGGCGCTGGCCTGCGGCCGCTCCCTGGCCAGTTACGAGCTGGTCTACGAGACCTACGGCACCCTCAATGCCAGCGCGAGCAATGCCGTGCTGATCTGCCATGCGCTGTCTGGCCACCACCATGCCGCCGGCTACCATGCTGCCACCGACCGTAAACCGGGTTGGTGGGACAGCTGCATCGGCCCTGGCAAGCCCATCGATACCAACCGTTTCTTCGTGGTCAGCCTGAACAACCTCGGCGGTTGCAACGGCAGCACCGGCCCCAGCAGCGTCAACCCGGCCACCGGCAAACCCTACGGCGCCGAGTTTCCGGTACTGACGGTGGAAGACTGGGTGCACAGCCAGGCTCGCCTGGCCGATCGCCTGGGCATCCAGCAGTGGGCAGCCATCGTTGGCGGCAGCCTGGGAGGCATGCAGGCGCTGCAGTGGACCATGACCTACCCGGAGCGCGTGCGCCACTGCGTCGACATCGCCTCGGCACCGAAACTGTCGGCGCAGAATATCGCCTTCAACGAAGTGGCACGCCAGGCCATCCTCACCGACCCCGAGTTCCACGGCGGTTCGTTCCAGGACCAGGGCGTGATCCCCAAGCGGGGCTTGATGCTGGCGCGCATGGTCGGCCACATCACCTACCTGTCCGATGACTCGATGGGTGAAAAATTCGGCCGCGAGCTAAAGAGCGACAAGCTCAACTATGACTTTCACAGCGTCGAGTTCCAGGTCGAGAGCTACCTGCGCTACCAGGGCGAGGAGTTTTCCGGGCGGTTCGATGCCAACACCTACCTGCTGATGACCAAGGCGCTGGACTACTTCGACCCGGCTGCCGCCCACGGCGGCGACCTAGCAGCCACTCTGGCCAACGTCAAGGCGGACTACTGCATCATGTCGTTCACCACCGACTGGCGCTTCTCCCCGGCCCGTTCGCGGGAAATCGTCGACGCCCTGATGGCAGCGCGCAAGAACGTCTGCTACCTGGAGATCGACTCACCTTATGGGCACGATGCCTTCTTGATCCCCACACCTCGCTACATGCAGGGTTTCTCGAACTACATGAACCGCATTGCCATCTGAGGACAGCATGAGAGCCGATCTGGAAATCATCCACGACTGGATCCCCGCCGGCAGCCGGGTACTCGACCTGGGCTGCGGCAGCGGCGAACTGCTGGCCTCGCTACGTGACCGCAAGCAGGTCACCGGCTATGGCCTGGAGATCGACCCCGACAACATCGCCGCCTGCGTGGCCAAGGGCGTGAACGTCATCGAGCAAGACCTGGACAAAGGCCTGGGCAACTTCGCCAGCAACAGTTTTGACGTGGTGATCATGACGCAGGCCCTGCAGGCCGTGGAGTACCCCGATCGCATCCTCGACGAGATGCTGCGCGTGGGCCGCCAGTGCATCATCACCTTCCCCAACTTCGGGCACTGGCGTTGCCGCTGGTACCTGGCGACCAAAGGCCGCATGCCTGTATCGGACTTCATGCCCTATACCTGGTACAACACCCCGAACATTCACTTCTGCACGTTCGCCGACTTTGAAGAGCTGGTGCATGAGCGCCGCGCCAAGGTGCTCGACCGCCTGGCGGTCGACCACCTGCACCGCAATGGGTGGGGTGGCCGGCTTTGGCCTAATCTTCTGGGTGAGATCGGCATCTACCGCGTCAGCAGCCCTAACCTGCAAGAGCGCCAGCTGGCGGTCTGACGCACACCGGAGAAAGCGCCCCATGTGTCGCCCCGTGCGCAGCAGCCCGCTAGGGTTCAAGCAGATTATCGAAACCGGCGGCATCAGCAACTCCCTCAGTTTCAACCAGGAAGTGTTCCCAGGCGAATGATGAATTTCCAGCAACTCGTATTGGCCAGCCACAACGCCGGCAAACTCAAGGAACTCCAGGCCATGCTCGGCCACTCGGTGCAACTGCGCTCGATTGGCGAATTCAGCCAGGTAGAGCCGGAAGAAACCGGCTTGTCGTTCGTCGAGAACGCCATCCTCAAGGCGCGCAACGCTGCACGTATTTCCGGCCTGCCGGCCTTGGCCGACGATTCCGGCCTGGCCGTGGACTTCCTCGGCGGTGCGCCGGGCATCTACTCGGCGCGCTATGCCGATGGCAAGGGTGACGCGGCAAACAATGCCAAGCTGCTCGACGCGCTGAAAGACGTGCCAGAAGCCGAGCGCGGTGCACAGTTCGTCTGTGTGCTGGCACTGGTCCGCCACGCGGATGACCCGCTCCCGATCCTCTGCGAGGGCCTGTGGCAAGGGCGCATTCTGTTCCAGGCCAGTGGCGAGCATGGCTTCGGCTACGACCCGCTGTTCTGGGTGCCCGAACGCAACTGCTCCAGCGCCGACCTGGCACCTGTGGACAAGAACCAGCTCAGCCACCGCGCCCGCGCCATGGCGCTGCTGCGCCAACGCCTGGGCCTGGCATGATCGCAACGCTGGCTACCCCTGGCGCGGCGGGCTTTACCAGCCTGCCGCCGCTGGCGCTGTACATCCACATTCCGTGGTGCGTGCGCAAATGCCCTTACTGCGACTTCAACTCCCACGCGGCCGGCCCTGAGCTGCCGGAAGACGAATACGTCGCGGCGCTGTTGACCGACCTGGACCAGGAGCTGGCGGCGGTGCAAGGCAGGCCGATCAGCTCGATCTTCTTCGGTGGCGGTACGCCCAGCCTGTTCAGTGCAGGCGCCCTGGGCCGCCTGCTGCGCGGCGTGGAGCAGCGCATACCGTTCGCAGCGGACATCGAGATCACCCTGGAGGCCAACCCGGGCACCTTCGAGCAGGACAAGTTCAAGGCCTACCGGCAAACCGGCATCAACCGCCTGTCCATTGGCGTGCAGAGCTTCCAGCCGGCCAAGCTGCAGGCACTGGGGCGCATCCACAATGGTGACGAAGCCGTCCGGGCAGCCGGCATGGCGCGCGCGGCCGGGTTCGACAACTTCAACATGGACCTCATGCACGGCCTGCCCGATCAGTCGCTGGAAGACGCCCTGGGCGACCTGCGCCAAGCCATGGACCTGGGGCCCACGCACCTGTCGTGGTACCAACTGACCGTCGAACCCAACACGGTATTCTGGAACCAGCCGCCGGAGCTGCCCGAGGACGACATTCTCTGGGACATCCAGGAAGCCGGCCAGGCGCTGATGGCCGAGCATGGTTTTCGTCAGTACGAGGTCTCGGCCTATGCTCAGGCTGGCCGCGCTGCGCGGCATAACCTCAACTACTGGCGTTTTGGCGACTTCATCGGCATCGGCGCCGGCGCCCACGGCAAACTGACCTTCGCTGACGGCCGTATCCTGCGCACCTGGAAGACTCGCTTGCCCAAGGACTACCTGAACCTGGCCAAACCGTACAAAGCCGGTGAGAAGCTGCTGCCAGTCGACGAGTTGCCGTTCGAGTTCCTGATGAACGCCCTGCGCCTGTCCGATGGCGTGGAAGCCCAGCTGTTCACCCAGCGCACCGGCTTGCCGCTGGAGCAGTTGCGCGAAGCCCGTCGGGCAGCCGAACAAAAGGGCCTTTTGCAGGTCGAACCGGATCGACTGGTGGCCACGCCA